>CAJNCE010000004.1:0-158588 GCA_905221185.1 bacterium
AAAGAGGTTGAACAGACCAGCCACCAGGCCTTATTAGCAAAGGACAAGGAAGTGCAGGCCTTGGAAAACCAATTGGCTACCTTGCGTTTGGAGCATGAAAATAAGCTACAGAAGACCCTTTCTGACCTAGAAAAAGAACGGGATCAGGTTAAAAATCAGCTCCTCTTGCAAGAAAAGGAAAATGAGTTATCATTGGCTTCTGTCAAGCAAAACTATGAAGCCCAACTTAAAGCAGCCAGTGAACAAGTCGAATTTTATAAGAATTTCAAAGCCCAACAATCTACAAAAGCTATCGGGGAAAGTCTGGAACAATATGCAGAGAGTGAGTTTAACAAGGTCCGCAGTTTCGCCTTTCCAAATGCTTACTTTGAGAAGGATAACAAGGTCTCTGCGCGTGGGTCTAAAGGGGACTTTATCTTCCGTGAGAGTGATGAAAATGGAGTCGAAATTATTTCCATCATGTTTGAGATGAAAAACGAAGCGGACGGGACAGAGAAGAAGCATAAGAACGCAGACTTCTACAAGGAATTGGACAAGGACCGTCGGGAGAAGAACTGTGAGTATGCCGTTTTGGTGACCATGCTAGAGGCAGATAACGACTACTTTAACACAGGGATTGTTGACGTTAGTCACGAGTATGAAAAGATGTATGTAGTTCGCCCTCAATTCTTTATCCAGTTGATTGGGCTCTTGCGAAATGCGGCTCTTAATTCTCTAAAATATAAGCAGGAGTTGGCATTGGTTCGGGAGCAAAATATTGATATTACACATTTTGAGGAAGACTTGGATGCCTTTAAACTAGCCTTTGCCAAGAACTACAACTCTGCTTCGACTAACTTTGGAAAAGCTATTGATGAAATCGACAAGGCTATCAAACGCATGGAAGAGGTCAAAAAGTTCCTAACCACATCCGAAAACCAACTCCGTCTAGCAAACAATAAGTTGGAAGATGTTTCAGTTAAAAAATTGACCCGGAAAAATCCAACTATGAAAGCTAAGTTTGAAGCACTGAAGGGGGAGTGAGAAAACAAGATATGAACGGTATTATCAACTTAAAAAAAGAAGCGGGGATGACCTCGCATGATGCGGTTTTTAAACTGCGTAAGATTTTGGGAACCAAGAAGATTGGTCATGGTGGGACCTTGGATCCGGATGTGGTGGGTGTTTTGCCTATTGCGGTTGGCAAGGCGACACGCATGGTCGAGTTTATGCAGGACGAGGGTAAGGTCTATGAGGGGGAAATCACTCTGGGCTATTCCACGACGACTGAGGATGCCAGTGGGGAAGTGGTCGCAGAGACACCTGTTTTATCGCACTTGGATGAAAAGCTTGTTGATGAAGCAATCGCCAGTCTGACAGGACCTATTATTCAGATTCCACCTATGTACTCAGCTGTCAAGGTCAATGGTCGCAAGCTCTATGAGTATGCGCGTGCTGGTCAGGAAGTGGAACGTCCAGAACGTCAGGTGACCATTTATCAATTTGAACGAACCAATCCGATTTCTTATGATGGCCATCTTGCGCGATTCACTTTTCGTGTGAAATGCAGTAAGGGAACTTACATCCGTACCTTATCAGTTGATTTAGGAGAGAAGCTTGGTTATGCAGCTCATATGTCACATTTAATACGGACTAGTGCTGCAGGTTTACAATTGGAGGATGCTCTTACCTTGGAAGAAATTGCTGAAAGAGTAGAGGTAGGGCAACTAGACTTTCTCCATCCTCTTGAGATTGGGACGGGTGACCTTGTCAAAGTTTTCCTAACTCCAGAAGAGGCTACAGAAGTTCGCTTTGGTCGTTTTATTGAGCTAGACCAAACGGACAAAGAACTGGCTGCCTTTGAAGGCGATAAATTGTTAGCAATTTTAGAAAAACGGGATAATCTCTATAAGCCAAGGAAGGTTTTTAGCTAGTCTAACTGAGATGTAGGGAGTATTGTTTCCCTTAGACTATCCAAATCAGACTATAAATTTTGCAAAAAATGTGATAGAATAGACGACGGATAAAAAAACGGAGGATAGCATGCAAAATAGACCAATCATTATCGGAGTGACAGGTGGTTCTGGTGGAGGAAAAACCAGTGTTTCAAGAGCCATTTTATCGCATTTTCCTGATGAAAAGATTTCCATGATTGAGCATGATTCATACTACAAGGATCAGTCTCATTTGACCTTTGAAGAGCGTGTCAAAACCAACTATGACCATCCTTTTGCCTTTGATACAGACTTGATGATCGAGCAGATTAAGGAATTGTTGGCAGGGCGTCCGGTGGACATTCCGACTTATGACTATACAGAGCATACACGGAGTAGCAAGACCTATCGTCAGGAGCCTCAAGATGTCTTTATCGTTGAGGGGATTTTGGTCTTGGAGGACAAGCGTCTGCGCGATTTGATGGACATCAAGATTTTTGTGGATACGGATGATGATGTGCGCATTATTCGTCGGATCAAGCGTGATATGGAAGAGCGTGGCCGTAGCCTTGATAGCGTCATTGACCAGTACTTAGGTGTAGTTAAACCTATGTATCACCAGTTTATTGAGCCAACCAAGCGTTATGCGGATATCGTCATTCCTGAGGGGGTCAGCAATACAGTTGCTATCGACCTGTTGACGACCAAGATTGCAAAGATTTTGGAAGAAGCTCGAAACAGCAAATAATCAGATGTGGAGGCCTTGCCTCCTTTTTCTATTTTTCCCTCATAATGGTACATAAATGGAGATTTTTAGGCATATTTTTGGTATAATAATACCCATGAAAGAGCAAGAAAATGAGTAGTAGGTGGAGATGGAAAAGTATTTATCGGTAACAACTTTGACCAAGTATCTGAAAATGAAATTCGATAAAGACCCTTACTTGGAACGGGTCTATTTAACTGGTCAAGTTTCCAACTTTCGTAAACGACCTACTCACCAATATTTCTCCCTAAAAGATGACCATGCAGTCATTCAAGCGACCATCTGGTCTGGTATTTATCAGAAATTAGGTTTTGACCTTGAAGAAGGGATGAAGATCAATGTAATTGGGCGTGTACAGGTCTATGAACCAAGTGGTAGCTACTCCATCATCATTGAAAAGGCTGAGCCTGATGGGGTTGGGGCGCTTGCGATTCAGTTTGAACAACTCAAGAAAAAATTGACGGAAGAAGGTCTGTTTCAAGAACGCTTCAAGCAACCTCTTCCCCAATTTTCTAAGAGAATTGGTGTAGTGACTAGCCGTAGTGGAGCCGTTATTCGAGATATTATCACGACCGTCAGCAGGCGCTTTCCAGGTGTTGACATTCTTCTCTATCCGACCAAGGTGCAAGGTGATGGAGCAGCAGAAGAAATTGCTCGAAATATTGCGCGTGCTAATGAACGGGACGATTTGGATTTGCTCATTATTGGTCGTGGTGGTGGTTCCATCGAGGATCTCTGGGCCTTTAACGAAGAAATGGTGGTACGGGCTATTTTTGAATCTCGTTTGCCAGTTATTTCTAGTGTGGGGCATGAGACAGATGTGACCTTGGCGGATTTTGTGGCAGATAGACGGGCTGCGACGCCAACAGCTGCTGCTGAACTAGCAACGCCTGTGACTAAGTTGGATGTATTGGCTCATTTGCAAAATCAGGAAAAACGGATGGCAACAGCAGTCCGAAATGTCCTATCTAAGAAACAAGAATCTTTGAAAAAATGCAGTCAGTCAGTCATCTTTAGACAGCCAGAGCGCTTGTATGATGGTTATTTACAACGCTTGGACCAACTGCAACTGCGTTTAAAACAAAGTTTGCGAACACAGATTTCCGATAACAAACAGCTAGTCCAAGCAAGGATGCATCAACTGGTGCAATTATCACCCGTTACCAAAATCCAACGCTATCAGGACCGGCTTGCTCAGTTGGACAAGCTCCTCCGTAGCCAAATGGCTCTGGTTTATGATGCCAAGGTTGCTGAAGTCAAAAGACTTTCAGAAGCCTTGCTGATGTTGGATACCAGTCGAATCGTGGCGCGTGGCTATGCAATTGTCAAAAAAGAAGAGTCAGTTATCGATTCGGTTGAGAGTTTGAAGAAAAAAGACCAAGTGACGCTTTTGATGCGAGATGGTCAAGTAGAATTAGAGGTTAAAGATGTCAAAACAAAAGAAATTTGAGGAAAATCTAGCAGAACTGGAGACCATTGTCCAAAGTTTGGAAAATGGTGAAATTGCTTTGGAAGATGCGATTGCTGCCTTTCAAAAGGGCATGGTCTTGTCAAAAGAGCTCCAAGCGACGCTGGACAAGGCTGAAAAGACTTTGGTCAAGGTCATGCAAGAAGACGGAACAGAAAGTGATTTTGAATGAAGAAGCAAGAAAAATTAGCTCTTGTCGAGTCGGCTTTGGAAGATTTTTATGGAGACCAGCAGTTTGCTTCTAGTTTGCGAGAGTCTGTTCTCTATTCCATTCATGCTGGTGGCAAGCGTATTCGGCCTTTTCTCTTGTTAGAAGTTTTGGAAGCCTTGCAAGTTGCCATCAAACCTGCTCACGCGCAGGTGGCCGCGGCCTTGGAAATGATTCATACAGGGAGCTTGATTCACGATGACCTTCCTGCCATGGATGATGATGATTATCGTCGGGGACGTTTGACCAATCATAAGAAATTCGGTGAAGCGATGGCCATTTTGGCTGGAGATGCCTTGTTCCTAGATCCCTTTGCCTTGATAGCGCAGGCAGATTTGCCAAGTCAGATTAAGGTGGACTTGATTGCCAATTTATCGCTTGCTTCAGGTAGTCTAGGAATGGTTGCAGGGCAGGTTTTGGACATGGAGGGTGAACACCAACATTTGTCCTTGGAAGAACTTCAGACCATTCATGCCAATAAGACTGGAAAATTACTAGCTTATCCCTTCCAAGCGGCTGCTATTATTGCTGAATTGGCACCTGAAATACAGGCAAAACTGAAAACTGTTGGTGAATTGATTGGACTGGCCTTTCAAGTCAGAGATGATGTGCTGGACGTGACAGCTAGTTTTGAAGAAATCGGCAAGACACCGCAAAAGGACTTGCAGGCAGAAAAGTCAACCTATCCAGCCTTATTGGGCTTGGAAGAGGCCGTTGCCTTTTGTAACCAAACCCTGGATCAATCTAATGCCAAACTAGAAGAAATTGCCCATCAGGTTCCCTTTGAAACAGAATCGATTGTAAGTGTAGTAGAAAGTTTGAGAATCAATGTCTAAGGAAAGAGTGGATGTACTAGCTTATAAACAGGGCTTGTTTGAAACGCGAGAACAGGCCAAGCGCGGTGTTATGGCTGGTCTAGTCGTAGCAGTCCTGAATGGAGAACGTTTTGACAAACCAGGAGAGAAAATCCCAGACGACACCGAGTTAAAACTCAAGGGTGAGAAACTCAAGTATGTTAGCCGCGGTGGCTTGAAATTGGAAAAAGCCTTGCAGGTCTTTGATTTGTCAGTAGAAGGGTCAACAACGATTGATATCGGTGCCTCTACTGGAGGCTTTACCGATGTCATGTTGCAGAATGGTGCTGAGTTAGTCTTTGCAGTTGACGTCGGTACCAATCAGTTGGCTTGGAAACTACGCCAAGACCCACGTGTTGTCAGCATGGAGCAGTTCAATTTCCGCTATGCTGAAAAGACTGACTTTGAAAAGGAACCGAGCTTTGCCAGTATTGATGTGAGTTTCATTTCCCTCAGTCTGATTTTGCCAGCCTTGCACCGAGTGTTAGCTGATCAAGGTCAGGTTGTGGCTCTGGTTAAGCCTCAGTTTGAGGCAGGACGTGAGCAGATTGGGAAAAATGGAATTATTCGAGATGCCAAGGTTCATCAAAATGTCCTTGAATCTGTCACAGCTATGGCAGTAGAGGAAGGCTTTTCAGTTATGGGTTTGGACTTTTCTCCCATCCAAGGTGGTCATGGCAATATTGAGTTTTTAGCGTATTTGAAAAAAGAAGAGTCAGCAAGCAATCAGGTTCTTGCTGAGATTGAAGAAGTAGTAGAGAGGGCGCATAGTCAATTTAAAAATGAATAAAAAAGAGAGACTTGAAAAAATTAGACGATTTGTGACAGATTATCAAATCGGAACGCAGGAAGAAATTGTAGAACATTTGAAAGAGGCAGGCATCACTGCCACTCAGGCAACGGTATCACGCGATATCAAAGAACTAGGCATTGTCAAAATTCCTTTGAGAGACAACACCTATGTCTATGAATTGCCAAAATCAATCGTAAAAAGTTTACAACTGGCTGAAGACAATATCGAATCAGCAGACTTGATGGACAAGATGATCAATCTGCAAGTTATTCCAGGAAATACAGCTTTTGTAAAAGCTCAGTTAATCGAGACTTTTGCGGACAAGATTTTCAGCTGTTTAGCTGATGATAGCTCGATTTTAGTCATTGCCAGAAGTGAAAGTCTAGCTGAGGAAATCTTTGAACAAGTAAAAAATTGGTAGGTCTATATGTTACTTGAAATTTCGATAAAAAACTTTGCCATTATTGAGGCTATTTCCCTCAATTTTGAAAAGGGGATGACTGTCCTGACGGGTGAAACAGGTGCAGGGAAGTCGATTATCATTGATGCCATGAATATGATGTTGGGAGCTCGTGCGACGACAGATGTTATTCGTCATGGTGCACCAAAGGCAGAGATTGAGGGGCTTTTCTCAGTTGAGAATAGTCGTCTTTTGCAGGAAATTTTTGATGAGCAAGGTTTGGAATTGGGTGATGAGATTATCATCCGTCGAGAAATTCTGCAAAATGGTCGTAGTATCAGCCGTGTGAATGGTCAGATGGTTAATCTGTCGGTTTTGCGTGCTATTGGGCAACATCTGGTGGATATTCATGGTCAGCATGACCAAGAGGAGTTAATGCGTCCTCAACTGCACATCCAAATGTTGGATGAATTTGGCGATGCACCTTTTTGGGACTTAAAAGAAACCTATCAGACGAGTTTTGATGCCTATCGAAAAATGCGCAAGCAGGTTCTGGAAGTCAAGAAAAACCAACAGGAACATAAGGCACGTATCGAAATGTTGGAATTTCAAATGGCAGAGATTGAGGCAGCAAACTTGCAAGCTGGTGAAGACTTGGCTCTCAACCAAGAACGAGAGAAACTTCTCAACCATAAAAATATTGCAGATACACTGACCAATGCCTACAGCATGTTGGACAATGAAGACTTTTCCAGTCTGGCCAATGTTCGTTCAGCCATGAATGACATGGAAAGTGTCGAAGAGTATGACCCTGAATACCGTGAAATTTCAAGCTCTCTGTCTGAGACCTACTATGTCTTAGAAGATATTAGCAAACGTCTGGAAGCTATTATTGAGGACCTTGATTTTGACGGCAATCGTCTCATGCAGGTTGAGAATCGTTTGGACCTCCTTCATACTATTACCCGCAAGTATGGTGGGACTGTAGACGATGTCTTGCTTTATTTTGACAAGATTACGGAAGAGTACAATCTCTTGACAGGCAATAACCTTTCGTCTGAGGACATGGAAGCAGAGCTTAAGAAATTGGAAGTCAATCTTGTTGATTTGGCAGGTCAGCTTGCATCTGCTCGTCATGACTTGGCTCAGCAGCTAGAAGCAGAGATTAAACAAGAACTGCAAGATCTTTATATGGAAAAAGCCCAGTTTCAAGTTCGTTTTAGCAAGGGTAAATTCAGCCGTGAGGGCAATGAAACAGTTGAGTTTTACATTTCAACCAACCCTGGCGAAGACTTTAAACCCTTGGTCAAGGTTGCGTCCGGTGGGGAATTATCACGTCTCATGCTAGCCATTAAGTCTGCCTTTTCACGTAAAGAAGGCAAGACTAGCATTGTCTTTGATGAGGTGGATACGGGAGTTTCAGGTCGTGTAGCTCAGGCCATCGCACAGAAGATTCATAAGATTGGTCAGCATGGTCAGGTACTGGCTATTTCCCATTTGCCACAAGTGATTGCGATTGCGGATTATCAATTCTTTATTGAGAAGATTAGCAATGAGCATTCAACGGTTTCGACTGTTCGTCTCTTGACGGTTGAAGAGCGAGTAGAGGAAGTTGCCAAGATGTTGGCAGGTGATGATGTGACGGAAGCAGCCCTGACGCAAGCCAGAGAATTATTGAGAAACAGGGAGAAATAAGATGACAGACTATTATGTAATTGGAGATGTTCATGGAAAAGCAGGGATGCTAGAAGACCTTCTCAAAACATGGGATGGTCAGACCCAGTTGCTCTTTCTAGGGGACTTGATTGACCGTGGTGAAGATAGTCGCCGTGTTCTAGAGATGGTTAAGGACTTGGTCGATAATCAAGGGGCAATCTGTTTGTCAGGAAACCACGAGTATATGTTTTTGACTTGGCTCGATAACCCAGAAGAAAGCTATGACCACTATCGTCGCAATGGTGGTGATACAACCATTAACTCTATCCTAGGTCGTCCCTTGGATGCACCGGTTGACGGAGTAGAAGATGCCAAGCGTGTTGCTACTGAAGCGGCAGATTTGGTCGAATTTATTCGTCAAATGCCATTTGTAGTGGAAACAGATCATTATATTTTTGTTCATGCTGGCGTTGATTTGACCTTAGATGACTGGCATGAAACAACAGACTACAAGAAAGTTTGGCTTAGAAAACCATTCCACGAAGCTGAAAATCATACTGGAAAAATCATTGTCTTTGGTCATACACCAGTCTATGGTTTGCTGAAGCAAGACCGAGGTACAGCTGAGCTTTGGACTACAGAAGATGGTAAGATTGGCATGGACGGAGGAGCTGTCTACGGTGGTGTCCTTCATGGGATTGTCTTTACAGAACAAGGAATGACAGAACATCACTTTATTGAAAATGACGGCTTTGTCGCTGAAGATTAGTACTCCTAGCAGGGTATGGTCTTGTCAAAATATCAAAAACAATTTATAATAAATAGATACCCTGAAAGGAAGAGAATCATGAACTTAGAAGAATTGAAAAAACGACAGGAGAAGATCCGTAACTTCTCTATTATCGCCCATATTGACCACGGTAAGTCGACTCTAGCAGACCGCATTTTGGAAAAGACAGAGACGGTTTCAAGCCGTGAAATGCAAGCCCAGCTTTTGGATAGCATGGATCTAGAGCGGGAACGTGGGATTACCATTAAACTCAATGCCATCGAGCTGAATTATACTGCTAAAGATGGGGAAACTTATATTTTCCACTTGATTGACACGCCTGGGCACGTAGACTTTACCTATGAAGTTTCACGCTCGCTAGCTGCCTGTGAGGGTGCTATTTTGGTGGTCGATGCTGCCCAAGGAATTGAGGCTCAAACCCTTGCCAACGTTTATCTAGCCTTGGACAATGATTTGGAAATCATGCCAGTCATTAATAAAATTGACCTGCCAGCTGCAGATCCAGAGCGCGTGCGTACAGAAATTGAAGATGTCATTGGTTTGGATGCCAGCGAAGCAGTCTTAGCATCCGCTAAAGCTGGTATTGGTATCGAAGAAATCCTTGAGCAAATCGTAGAAAAAGTGCCAGCTCCAACGGGTGATGTGACGGCGCCGCTTAAGGCCTTGATTTTCGACTCTGTTTACGATGCTTACCGTGGGGTTATCCTCCAAGTTCGTGTTATGGACGGTGTTGTTAAACCTGGCGATAAGATTCAGCTTATGAGCAATGGCAAGACCTTTGATGTTACGGAAGTTGGTATTTTCACACCAAAAGCAGTTGATCGTGATTTCCTTGCGACTGGTGATGTTGGTTATATTGCAGCGTCTATTAAGACGGTTCAGGACACTCGTGTGGGTGATACCGTTACCTTAGCAACCAATCCTGCGGCAGAGCCCTTACATGGCTACAAGCAGATGAATCCGATGGTCTTTGCGGGTCTCTACCCAATCGAGTCCAACAAGTATAATGACCTTCGTGAAGCACTTGAAAAATTGCAACTAAATGATGCCAGCTTGCAGTTTGAACCAGAAACGTCTCAGGCACTTGGATTTGGTTTCCGTTGTGGATTCCTTGGACTTCTTCATATGGATGTTATCCAAGAACGTTTGGAACGTGAGTTCAATATTGACCTCATCATGACAGCGCCGTCTGTTATCTATAAGGTTAATTTGACTGACGGTGAATCAATGGATGTCTCTAACCCGTCTGAGTTCCCAGCCCCAACCAAGATTGCGACCATTGAAGAACCGTATGTTAAGGCTCAGATTATGGTACCGCAAGAGTTTGTAGGAGCAGTGATGGAATTGGCTCAGCGCAAACGTGGGGACTTTGTGACCATGGATTATATCGATGATAATCGTGTTAATGTTATCTATCAAATTCCACTTGCTGAAATCGTCTTTGACTTCTTTGATAAGCTTAAGTCTTCAACGCGTGGTTATGCAAGCTTTGACTATGAATTGTCAGAGTACCGCCCATCTAAGCTGGTGAAAATGGATATCCTTCTCAATGGAGACAAGGTGGATGCCCTCAGCTTTATCGTTCACAAGGATTTTGCCTACGAACGTGGGAAACTCATCGTTGATAAGCTCAAGAAAATCATACCTCGTCAACAATTTGAAGTTCCGATTCAAGCAGCAATTGGACACAAAATCGTGGCTCGTACTGATATCAAGGCCCTTCGTAAGAACGTACTTGCTAAGTGTTACGGTGGTGACGTTTCTCGTAAACGCAAACTCCTTGAAAAACAAAAAGCTGGTAAGAAACGCATGAAAGCTATCGGATCAGTAGAAGTTCCTCAAGAAGCCTTCCTCAGCGTCTTGAGCATGGATGAAGAGTAAGTTGTTTAATTGCATTTCCTTCTTCATAGGAAATTTATATAAGAATCAATAGTAAAGCAGGCTTAAATGGTCTGCTTTTTTAGTTTCTAGAACAAAAAAATGTTTGAATTGTTTGTTTATGTGTTTATTTTTATGATGCAAACTATAAAAACAACAAAAATATAAAAAAAGAGACAAAAAACAACAGAAAGTCGTTGACAACGATTTCATATAGTGTTATACTTATAGCATAAAGTTAATGGAAAGAAGGGAAAACCTTATGGGATTAGATCATTTCTTTGACAAAAACCTTGTGTTTTGCTTAGAAGCGGATAATCAAGAACATCTCTTTGATCAGGTTGCAACTTTATTGGAAGAACGAGAAATCGTAACTCCAACCTATCGTGAAGCCTTGATCACGCGTGAAAAGTCATTTCCAACTGGCTTAGATATGGAATTTTTGGGTAAGGATTTGCCGAATGTGGCTATTCCTCATACAGATATTGTTCATAATCTAGCTGAAAAAGTTGTGGTCGTTCGATTAGATAAACCAGTGACTTTCCACAATATGATTGCACCGGATAAGGAAGTAGAAGTATCCCTGCTCTTCTTTATCATTAATAACTCAAGTTCAAGTCAAACAAACATTCTTGCTCAGTTGATGGACTTCTTTACTGGAAATGGTCATCTTGAAGACCTATCAAAGATTTCTGAACCAGAAGCCCTTTATGCTTATATCGCTGAAGCAATCGCTTAATTTTGTCTATTAAAAATATTAAATCGGAGGAAATCCATATGATTAAAATTCTTGCCGCCTGCGGTGCAGGTGTTAACTCAAGCCACCAAATTAAAAGTGCTCTTGAAGAAGAACTTTCAAACCGCGGTTTTGATGTTCACTGTGATGCAGTTATGGTAAAAGACGTTAACGAAGACCTTATCAAAGGTTATGACATCTTCACACCAATTGCTGCGACAGACCTTGGTTTTGACCCAGGTATTCCAGTTATCGAAGCTGGACCAATCTTATTCCGTATCCCAGCTATGAGTGCTCCAGTATATGATAATATTGAAGCAGCTATCAAAGAACACGGATTAAGCTAATTATCAATTTGTTAACATTCATAAATAAAAAAGGGAGGAACTGTTATGGATGCAATCTTTGACCTAATCAAAAAGGTCTTTACACCTGTCTTAGATATGGGTGGTCCTGTCATCATGTTGATCATTTTGACAATATTGGCTCTACTTTTTGGAGTGAAATTCTCCAAAGCGCTTGAAGGTGGTATCAAACTTGCCATCGCTCTTACTGGTATCGGTGCTATCATCGGTATGCTAAATGGTGCTTTCTCAGCATCGCTTGCAAAATTCGTTGAAAATACTGGTATTCAATTGAGTATTACCGACGTTGGTTGGGCACCACTTGCTACAATCACTTGGGGTTCTGCTTGGACACTTTACTTCTTGCTCATCATGTTGATTGTCAACGTAGTGATGCTTGCTATGAAGAAAACAGATACACTTGACGTTGATATCTTCGATATCTGGCACTTGTCTATCACAGGTCTTTTGATTAAATGGTATGCAGACAACAACGGTGTGAGCCAAGGGGTTTCACTCTTGATTGCTACAGCAGCTATTGTACTTGTTGGGGTTCTTAAAATCATCAACTCTGACTTGATGAAACCTACATTTGATGACCTTCTTAATGCACCAAGTTCATCTCCAATGACTTCAACTCACATGAACTACATGATGAACCCAGTTATCATGGTTTTGGATAAGATTTTTGAAAAATTCTTCCCAGGTCTTGATAAATATGACTTTGATGCTGCTAAATTGAACAAGAAAATCGGTTTCTGGGGATCTAAATTCTTCATCGGTTTCATTCTTGGTATCGTTATCGGTATTATGGGAACTCCACATCCAATTGAAGGTGTTGTCGATGCAGATAAATGGCGTCTAGTTATCAAAGGTTGGTTGTCTCTTGGTTTGACTGCCGGTGTATCTTTGGAACTCTTCTCACTTATCGGTTCATGGTTTATCGCAGCCGTAGAACCTCTTTCACAAGGTATTACAAACGTTGCTACTAAACGTCTTCAAGGACGTAAATTTAACATCGGTCTTGACTGGCCTTTCATCGCTGGTCGTGCTGAAATCTGGGCTTGTGCCAACGTACTTGCACCAATCATGTTGATTGAAGCAGTGCTTCTTTCAAAAGTCGGAAATGGTATCTTGCCACTTGCAGGTATCATCGCTATGGGTGTTACTCCAGCTCTCTTGGTTGTAACACGTGGTAAATTGCTCCGTATGATTATCTTCGGAACACTCTTGTTGCCACTCTTCCTTCTTTCAGGTACACTTATCGCACCATTTGCAACAGAACTTGCTAAAGGTGTAGGTGCCTTCCCAGCAGGTGTGAGTGAAACTCAATTGATTACTCACTCAACTCTTGAAGGACCAATCGAAAAACTTCTTGGTTGGACAATTGGTAACACTACAACAGGTGATATCAAAGCAATCCTTGGTGCTGTAGTCTTCCTTGTATTCTATATCGGTATCTTTGCTTGGTACAGAAAACAAATGATCAAACGTAACGAAGAGTACGCAGCAAAAGCAAAATAATGCGCTCCTATAAAATGTAAATTGTTAAAACTAGGTTGTCGACATCCTTTAGGAGTGACAGCCTAGTTTTTTATAAACTATCAAGAAATCGGAGAAAATAATGGTAATTGAATTAAAATCAGAACAATTAAGTGTTCAATTTAACAGTTTTGGTGGGGCTCTGTCTTCTATAAAAGATGCTGAAGGTCTTGAGTATTTGTGGCAAGGGGATGCTACTTATTGGAGTGGACAAGCTCCTGTTCTCTTCCCTATTTGTGGTTCATTGAGAGAGGATACAGCTTTCTATATAGATGAGAATGGGCAAGAAAGCAAAGGAAAGATTCCTCGTCATGGTTTGGTTCGCAAGAGAGAATTTGAATTAGTTGAACAGACAGATAATAGTGTAACTTTTGCAATTGAAGACGATGAGAATAGCTATCAAAACTACCCTTATCATTTCCGCCTAGAAATCACTTATAGCCTTACTGGCAAGAGAGTACGAACTCAATATAAGATTTTCAATAAAGAAACTAGCAAGGTCATGCCTTACTTTATTGGTGGACATCCAGGATTTAATTGTCCTCTACTGGATGATGAAGTCTATGAAGATTACTATTTAGAGTTTGAGAAAGAAGAGACTTGCTCTGTTCCACGTCCTTTCCCAGAAACGGGTATGCTGGATTTTCAAGATAGAAGTCCATGGCTAGAAGGTCAAAAAGAAGTAGACCTCAGCTATGATTTGTTCAGTACAGATGCAGTTACCTTAGATGAATTGAAATCTAGAACAATTGCCCTCCGTTCTCGTAAACATGATAAGGGATTGAAAGTGCACTTTGAAGAGTTCTCAAATCTCATTATCTGGTCAACTTTGAATAAGGGACCTTTCATTGCTTTTGAACCATGGTCAGGCTTGTCAACATCTCTTGAAGAAGGAGATCATCTAGAAGATAAGAAGAATGTTCGTCTCCTAGAACCTGGTCAAGTGGATCAAATTGGTTTTGATATCGAAATTTTTTAGTTAAAAAAACACAAAAACAAACACTAACTGTTGACTTTTTCTGTAAATAGGAGTATATTATGTTTGTAAACAACAAATGATGTTTGTAACAAACAAATAATCGCTTGTTATATTCTCTTTCGTGAAGAGAGATCATTTCTAGGAAACTGATTTCCTAAACTTGAATAAGGTGTCAGTCATCTCATTCAATCCAATTTGTCAATAAACTGCTAGAAAGCTTTTTGTAGGTAATACTCAATGAAAATTAAAGAGCAAACTAGGAAACTAGCCGCAGGCTGTACTTGAGTACGGCAAGGCGACGTTGACGCGGTTTGAATTTGATTTTCGAAGAGTATAAACTGCTAACTATAAAAGTTTTTACTAGCCAAGAAAAATAAAAAGGAGTATACAATATGTCTATTGTTATCGGTGCAGATGCTGCAGGTTTGAGATTGAAAGAAGTTGTGAAAGACTTCTTGGAAAAAGAAAACTTCCACGTTGTGGATGTTACAGCTGAAGGTCAAGACTTTGTTGATGTGACTCTTGCTGTTGCTGCAGAAGTAAACAAAGAAGAACAAAACCTTGGTATCGTGATTGATGCTTATGGTGCTGGTCCTTTCATGGTTGCAACAAAAATCAAAGGAATGGTTGCTGCAGAAGTTTCTGACGAACGTTCAGCTTATATGACTCGTGGCCACAACAACTCACGTATGATCACTATGGGTGCACAACTTGTCGGTGATGAATTGGCTAAAAACATTGCTAAAGGATTTGTTAATGGTAAATACGATGGTGGACGTCACCAAATTCGTGTCGACATGTTGAACAAAATGTGCTAATTAGATTACAGTAAGAAAGGTAAGTTAAAAATGAGAATTGCAATTGGATGTGACCACATCGTAACAGATGAAAAAATAGCGGTTTCAGAATTTTTGAAATCAAAAGGATATGAAGTCATTGACTTTGGTACATATGACCATACACGTACTCACTACCCAATCTTTGGTAAAAAAGTAGGGGAAGCTGTAACTAGCGGTCAAGCTGATCTTGGGGTATGTATCTGTGGTACTGGTGTTGGTATCAACAACGCTGTAAATAAAGTTCCAGGTGTCCGTTCTGCCTTAGTTCGTGATATGACAACAGCCCTTTATGCTAAAGAACAATTGAACGCTAACGTTATCGGTTTTGGTGGTAAGATTACTGGTGAATTGCTCATGTGCGATATCATCGAAGCTTTCATCCATGCTGAATACAAACCAACTGAAGAAAACAAAAAATTGATTGCGAAAATTGAACACGTTGAAAGTCACAATGCTCAACAAACAGACGCAAACTTCTTCACTGAATTCCTTGAAAAATGGGATCGCGGAGAATACCACGACTAAGAGGTGACCTATGATTTTAACAGTCACAATGAACCCATCCATCGATATTTCCTATCCTTTGGATGAGTTGAAGATTGATACTGTCAATCGTGTGGTGGATGTAACCAAAACTGCTGGTGGTAAAGGACTAAACGTTACTCGAGTACTTTCAGAATTCGGTGATTCTGTCCTTGCTACTGGTTTAGTGGGTGGTAAACTTGGTGAGTTTTTGGTTGAACATATCGATGATAACGTTAAGAAAGATTTCTTCTCTATTCAGGGAGAAACTCGTAACTGTATCGCTATTCTCCACGGAGACAACCAAACAGAAGTTCTTGAAAAAGGTCCTGTTGTATTGGAACAGGAAGGTCAAGACTTTTTGGAACATTTCAAAAAACTCTTGGAGTCAGTTGAAGTAGTAGCCATCTCAGGTAGTCTCCCAGCTGGTCTTCCAGTTGATTACTATGCGAGCTTGGTGGAACTTGCCAATCAAGCTGGCAAACCTGTTGTCTTGGACTGCTCTGGTGCAGCACTTCAGGCGGTTCTTGAATCACCACATAAACCAACAGTCATCAAACCAAATAATGAGGAATTGTCTCAACTTCTAGGAAGAGAAGTTTCTGAGGATTTGGATGAATTAAAAGAAGTCCTTCAAGAACCATTGTTTGCAGGGATTGAATGGATTATCGTTTCACTTGGTGCTAACGGTGCCTTTGCCAAACATGGGGACACTTTCTACAAGGTGGATATTCCTAGAATCCAGGTAGTCAATCCTGTCGGATCTGGAGACTCTACTGTGGCAGGGATTTCTTCAGGTCTTCTTCATAAAGAATCGGATGAAGAACTCCTCATCAAGGCAAATGTCCTTGGTATGCTCAATGCTCAAGAAAAAATGACTGGTCATGTCAACATGGCTAACTATCAAGCTCTATATAATCAATTAATAGTAAAAGGGGTATAAAATGGCTTTAACAGAACAAAAACGTGCACGCTTAGAAAAACTTTCTGATGAAAATGGTATCATCTCAGCTCTTGCTTTTGACCAACGTGGTGCTTTGAAACGCCTTATGGCTCAACACCAAACAGAAGAACCAACTGTGGCTCAAATGGAAGAACTTAAAGTCTTGGTAGCAGATGAATTGACTAAATACGCTTCATCTATGCTTCTTGACCCTGAATATGGACTTCCAGCGACTAAAGCTCTTGATGAAAAAGCAGGTCTTCTCCTTGCTTATGAAAAAACAGGTTACGACACAACAAGCACAAAACGCTTGCCAGACTGCTTGGATGTTTGGTCTGCAAAACGTATCAAAGAAGAAGGTGCAGATGCAGTTAAATTCTTGCTTTATTATGATGTAGATAGCTCAGACGAACTTAACCAAGAAAAACAAGCTTACATCGAACGTATCGGTTCTGAGTGTGTGGCTGAAGATATCCCATTCTTCCTTGAAATCCTTGCTTACGATGAAAAAATTGCTGACGCAGGTTCTGTAGAATATGCTAAAGTAAAACCACACAAAGTTATTGGTGCTATGAAAGTCTTCTCAGACCCACGCTTTAACATTGATGTCTTGAAAGTAGAAGTACCTGTTAACATTAAATATGTTGAAGGATTCGCTGAGGGTGAAGTGGTTTACACACGTGAAGAAGCAGCAGCCTTCTTCAAATCTCAAGATGAAGCAACTAACTTGCCATACATTTACTTGAGTGCTGGTGTATCAGCTAAGCTCTTCCAAGATACTCTTGTATTTGCTCATGAATCAGGTGCAAACTTTAACGGAGTTCTTTGTGGTCGTGCTACATGGGCTGGATCAGTTGAAGCATACATCAAAGATGGTGAAACAGCAGCTCGCGAATGGCTACGCACAACTGGTTTTGAAAATATTGACGAACTCAATAAAGTTCTTCAAACAACAGCGACTTCATGGAAAGAACGCGTGTAAGCAAGTCCTCCTGGGTTAGGAACATGAATCTAAAAAAATTTTAAAAAAAGTTTCATGTAAAGGTTTACAAAACAACCTACTTGTGCTATACTTAAATCACAAATTAATACAAGGTGAGTGTTACTAAGTAATATTAGGCATGATCACAGGTGAATTAGAAATCGGCTGATTTTCTAGTTCATTTGTGGTCATTTTTTGTACTAATATACCTTTAAGATTTAAAAGGAGGTTGACATGTATCGAATTCTAAATCCAATGAATCACAGTGTCTCGCTTGTCAGAAATGATAAAGGAGAAGAAGTGATTGTGATTGGTAAGGGGATTGCATTTGGGAAAAAGAAGGGGGATTTGATTGCTGAACATCAGGTGGAGAAAATCTTTCGGATGAAGACCGAAGAGTCAAGAGAAAACTTTATGGCTCTCCTCAAAGATGTTCCGCTTGATTTTATCACAGTGACTTATGAAATCATTGATAAGCTATCAAAGAAATATCATTATCCGATTCAAGAGTATCTCTACGTAACCTTGACAGATCATATTTACTGTTCTTACCAAGCTCTAGCACAAGGAAGGTACAAGGATAGTAATCTGCCAGATATTTCCACTAAGTATCCTGTCGCTTTTCAAATCGCAAATGAAGCATTTGAAATTTACCGTCAGAAGCTAGCGGATCATTTTCCTGAGGATGAAATTATTCGGATTGCTTATCATTTCATCAATGCTGAGGGTGAGAATGAAGTCCAAGTGGTTGAGTCGATTGATAAGAGGAAAGAAATTCTCAGCAATGTTGAAGAAGTGCTAAAGGACTATGCAATTCAACGAACCAAAAAGAATAATCATTTCTATGATCGCTTTATGATACATTTGAATTATTTCTTGGATTATTTAGACCGCTCTAGAGATGATAACCAATCGCTTCTGGATATGGAAGACCATATCAAACGATCCTATCCAAAAGCGTTCGAGATTGGTTCCAAGATCTATGATGTGATTACGCAACATACGGGTCTTGATTTGTATAAAAGTGAACGTGTTTATCTAGTTCTACATATCCAACGTTTATTGTCATAAAAATTTAATTAAAACTATATAAGGAGAATTCTATCATGAATAGAGAAGAAGTAACATTGTTAGGTTTTGAAATCGTAGCCTATGCTGGCGATGCTCGTTCAAAACTATTGGAAGCCTTGAAGGCTGCTGAAGCTGGTGATTTTGCAAAAGCGGATAGCTTAGTTGAGGAAGCTGGTTCTTGCATTGCTGAAGCTCACCACGCTCAAACAAGTCTATTGACTAAGGAAGCAGCTGGTGAAGATTTAGCTTATAGTGTGACCATGATGCATGGTCAAGATCACTTGATGACAACTATCTTGTTAAAAGATTTGATGCACCATTTAATTGAACTGTACAAGAGAGGAGTTAAATAATGAATAAACTAATTGCATTTATCGAGAAAGGAAAGCCTTTCTTTGAAAAATTATCTCGTAATATCTATCTTCGAGCTATTCGTGATGGTTTCATTGCAGGTATGCCTGTTATTCTCTTCTCAAGTATCTTTATCTTGATTGCCTTTGTACCAAACTCATGGGGCTTTAAATGGTCTGATGAAGTTGTAGCTTTTCTGATGAAACCTTACAGCTATTCAATGGGGATTCTGGCTCTCTTGGTAGCTGGTACAACAGCTAAATCATTGACTGACTCAGTCAACCGTAGCATGGAGAAAACCAATCAAATCAACTATATGTCAACATTGTTGGCAGCAATTGTTGGTTTGTTGATGTTGGCAGCTGATCCTATCGAAAATGGCCTAGCTACTGGATTCTTGGGGACAAAAGGTTTGCTTTCAGCCTTCCTTGCTGCCTTTGTTACCGTAGCTATCTATAAGGTTTGTGTTAAGAACAATGTCACTATTCGCATGCCTGACGAAGTTCCACCAAATATCTCACAAGTCTTTAAAGATGTGATCCCATTCACTCTATCAGTTGTTTCTCTTTATGCTCTTGATTTACTAGCTCGTCATTTTGTTGGTGCTAGTGTAGCAGAATCAATCGGTAAATTCTTTGCACCATTATTCTCTGCTGCTGATGGTTATCTAGGTATTACCATTATCTTTGGTGCCTTTGCCTTCTTCTGGTTTGTTGGTATCCATGGTCCATCTATCGTTGAGCCTGCTATCGCAGCTATTACCTATGCAAATGCCGAAGTCAACTTGAACCTTCTCCAACAAGGTATGCACGCTGACAAGATTCTTACTTCTGGTACACAAATGTTTATCGTTACCATGGGTGGTACAGGTGCGACACTAGTTGTTCCATTCATGTTCATGTGGTTAACAAAATCAAAACGTAACCGTGCAATCGGACGTGCTTCAGTAGTTCCAACTTTCTTTGGTGTAAATGAACCAATCTTGTTTGGTGCACCACTTGTATTGAACCCAATCTTCTTCATTCCATTTATCTTTGCTCCTATCGCTAACGTATGGATCTTCAAATTCTTCATTGAAACTCTTGGAATGAACTCATTTACTGCTAATCTACCATGGACAACTCCAGCTCCACTAGGTCTAGTTCTTGGTACTAACTTCCAAGTTCTATCATTCATTCTTGCTGCCCTTCTAATTGTGGTTGACGTAGTCATTTACTATCCATTCCTTAAAGTCTATGATGAACAAATTCTTGAAGAAGAGCGATCAGGTAAGTCTAATGATGAATTGAAAGAAAAAGTTGCTGCAAACTTCAACACTGCGAAAGCAGATGCTATTCTTGAAAAAGCTGGTGTAGAAGCAGCACAAAATACAATCACTGAAGAAACAAATGTCCTCGTTCTCTGTGCAGGTGGAGGGACAAGTGGACTTCTTGCGAATGCTTTGAATAAGGCAGCAGCAGAATACAATGTCCCTGTGAAAGCAGCAGCAGGTGGCTATGGTGCTCACCGTGAAATGTTGCCAGAGTTTGATCTTGTTATCCTTGCTCCTCAAGTTGCTTCAAACTTTGAAGATATGAAAGCAGAAACAGATAAACTCGGTATTAAACTTGCCAAGACAGAAGGTGCTCAATACATCAAATTAACCCGTGATGGAAAAGGTGCTCTTGCATTTGTACAAGCTCAATTCGATTAACAATAGGGACTGTGAAACAGTCTCCTATCGTTACGGAAATCGCTATGGCGAATTTCCTAATCGCCTTGTTAATTCGTCGGTAAAAAGATATCGTTTTTACCTCCTCATGTCACAATTCGATTAATAATAGGGACTATGAAATAGTTTCCTCTCGTTACGGAAATCGCTATGGCGAATTTCCTAATCGCCTTATTAATTCGTCGGTAAAAAGATATCGTTTTTACCTCCTCATGTCACAATTTGGTGACTTGGTACAAGAAGTGAGATGGAGAAGGATGGCTCACTGACTCCTCTCCTCTCACTTTTACTTTATTTAAATCAAGAAATAGGTGAAAAAAATGACAAAAACATTGCCAAAAGACTTTATTTTCGGTGGCGCAACAGCTGCCTATCAAGCAGAAGGTGCTACACATACTGATGGTAAAGGACCAGTAGCGTGGGATAAATATCTTGAAGATAACTACTGGTACACTGCAGAACCAGCCAGTGATTTTTACAATCGATACCCAGTTGACCTAAAGCTAGCAGAAGAGTATGGTGTCAATGGCATTCGAATTTCCATTGCCTGGTCACGTATTTTCCCTCCAGGTTATGGTCAAGTAAATCAGAAAGGTGTTGAGTTTTATCATAATTTATTTGCGGAGTGCCATAAACGTCATGTTGAGCCTTTTGTAACTCTTCATCACTTCGACACGCCAGAAGCTCTCCACTCAAATGGAGACTTCTTAAACCGTGAAAATATCGAATACTTTGTAGACTACGCGGCCTTCTGTTTTGAAGAATTTCCAGAAGTAAACTATTGGACAACATTCAATGAAATTGGACCAATCGGTGATGGTCAATATTTAGTTGGTAAATTCCCTCCAGGTATTCAGTACGACCTTGCCAAAGTATTTCAATCTCACCACAATATGATGGTTTCTCATGCGCGTGCAGTCAAGCTATATAAAGATAAAGGTTATAAAGGTGAAATTGGTGTCGTGCACGCTCTCCCAACCAAGTACCCACTTGATCCTGAAAATCCTGCAGATGTTATTGCGGCAGAGTTGGAGGACATTATCCATAACAAATTTATATTGGATGCAACTTATCTGGGTCACTACTCTGAAAAGACTCTGGCAGGGGTAGAGGCTATCTTGGCTGCCAATGGTGGTAGCTTAGATCTTCGTGAAGAAGATTTCGAAGTATTAGAAGCCGCAAAAGACTTGAATGACTTCCTAGGAATTAACTACTATATGAGTGACTGGATGGAAGCCTTTGATGGAGAAACTGAAATCATCCATAATGGTAAAGGTGAAAAAGGAAGCTCTAAATACCAAATCAAAGGTGTTGGTCGTCGTGTAGCTCCTGATTATGTACCACGTACGGACTGGGATTGGATTATCTACCCTCAAGGTTTGTATGACCAAATCATGCGCGTGAAGAAAGATTATCCGAACTATAAGAAAATTTACATCACTGAAAATGGTCTTGGATATAAAGATGAGTTCGTTGATAACACTGTTTACGATGATGGCCGTATTGATTATGTCAAACAACACTTGGAAGTATTATCTGATGCGATTGCAGATGGCGCTAATGTAAAAGGTTACTTCATTTGGTCATTAATGGATGTCTTCTCATGGTCAAATGGATATGAGAAACGTTACGGTCTCTTTTATGTAGACTTTGAAACTCAAGAACGTTATCCTAAGAAATCAGCTCACTGGTACAAGAAAGTAGCGGAAACTCAAGTGATTGAGTAGTAGAATGAGTAATTAGATATAGAATTCTAGTGAGGCAAAAAGATGTTCAAAGATTTTATCCAATCAATTTATGAAAAAGTTTATATTATAAATTTCGAAAAATGTTCTCAAATACCGTGTTTGACGAATGAAGAATTGAAAAGTCTCGGAAAATGGTATGTCTCGACTGGTAAAGAATGGATTTGTCATTCAGATTATGAGCTGGAAGAATTTAAAAATCTGTTTTTAAATTTTATCAATCCTGAAGAATGGGATAATATCTCCTTTGATTCAGATTTTATGCCGTTTCAACAATCATAAAGAATCTAGGAAACTCTTTGTAAAAATCTTCATCAAAAAATGCGTCATATCAAGATTCTTATTTTCTTGATATGACGCATTTTATATTTTATCAATCCTCAGTTTTATGGTTTAGAAAGAATAATTTTTGTTTGTTTTGAAAGTTGTTCAAACGTTTCTTTGCTCAGTTTAGAATCTGAAACGATGGTATCAATATCAGAGATATTGTAGAAGGTATAGAAATCAAATTTATTGAATTTACTATTGTCAGCTAGTAAGTATTTTTTATTGGAATTGTTGAGGGCGATGCGTTGGGATTCACCTTCCTCTTCACTAAAGGTCGCAATCGCATTGTCCTGAATACCATTACAGCTAACGAAAGCTTTAGAAAATTGTAGATTGGCCAAATTTTGCAAGGTTAGTGTTCCCACAAAGGCTCCAGTGATAGAGCGATAGTTTCCACCGATTAAAATCAAATCTGTTAGTTTTCGTTCGTTTAGGATGAGAAAGACTGGTAAACTGTTTGTTACAACACGAATATTATCGATTGGCAGTTCACGGGCAAAAGATTCCAAGGTTGTACCTGGGCCGATAAAAATGGTCTCTCCCTCATCAATTAAATGACCGGCAAAACGACTAATTTCTTGTTTTTCTGCGATTTGTAAGCTTTGTTTTTCGATATTGGAACGTTCATTGTTTAAAATAGAACCTGTGCGAATTTTCTCAGCTCCACCGTGAACCCGAACAAGTAGATCCTTGTCTGCCAACTCTTGCAAGTAGCGTCTAGCAGTCATATCAGACACATCCAAGCGAGTCATGATTTCTTTTACAGTAATAGTTCCCTTTGTATTTACCGTTTCTAGAATATTATCTAGTTTTTCCTGCTTTAACATCGTTATCACCTCTATTTCTATTACTATTTTATCATAAAGTATTCAATCAATCAATTTAAAAAACAAAAGAAAACAAAAACAAAAATATCATGGTTGTTTTAAACAAACCATGATATTTGTTATCACTCATAAAATAGATGACTTAGTCCAAGCCGTAGTTGTAGTCATCGTCTTGCATAGCTTCAACTTCACCAAGAAGGTAACCATTTCCGACTTGAGAGAAGAAGTCGTGGTTGGAAGTTCCTGTTGAAATACCGTTCATGACGATTGGGTTGACATCATCTGCTGAGTCTGGGAAGAGTGGATCTTGTCCCAGGTTCATGAGTGCCTTGTTGGCATTGTAGCGAAGGAAGGTTTTAACTTCTTCCGTCCAACCAACACCGTCATAGAGACTCTCTGTATAACCTTCTTCATTCTCATAAAGAGTATAGAGCAGGTCGTACATCCAATCCTTGAGTTTTTCTTGCTCATCTTCTGGTAGTTCATTGAAACCAAGTTGGAATTTGTAACCGATGTAGGTTCCGTGAACAGACTCATCACGAATGATCAATTTGATGATTTCCGCAACGTTGGCTAGTTTGTTGTTACCAAGATAGTAGAGGGGAGTGAAGAAACCTGAGTAGAAGAGGAAGGTTTCAAGGAAGACGCTGGCAACTTTCTTTTCAAGTGGGCTACCGTTGAGGTAGATTTCGTTGACGATCTCAGCCTTCTTTTGTAGGTAAGGATTGGTATTGGTCCATTCGAAAATTTCTTCAATCTCAGCCTTGGTATTTAGGGTAGAGAAGATAGAAGAGTAAGATTTTGCGTGGACGGATTCCATAAATTGGATGTTATTGAAAACAGCTTCCTCATGCGGTGTACGGATGTCTGCGCGAAGGGCTTGAACTCCAGTTTCAGATTGCATAGTGTCGAGAAGGGTTAGACCACCAAAGACTTTTCCA
Organism: bacterium; assembly: GCA_905221185.1. Taxonomy (GTDB): domain Bacteria; phylum Bacillota; class Bacilli; order Lactobacillales; family Streptococcaceae; genus Streptococcus. Next base: position 24,587 of record CAJNCE010000004.1, read on the forward strand.
ACTAAGTCTTTTTCTACATTTGATAGCTTTCTCCAGTCATCCAAGTCGTTAGACAAGGGAATACGTGTATCGAGCCAGAATTGCTCCGTCAGTTTTTCCCAAGTTGATTTGTCGATGACATCTTCGATGGCATTCCAGTTAATGGCTTTGTAGTAAGTTTCCATTTGAAATCTCTTTCTGTGTTTAATATTGCGAACTCACAATTATTTCTATTTTATCATAATTCTAGAGGAGTATCGCACAAAAAGTCGGAAGACCGACTTTTTTGTTATTTCATAGTATAGATGCTTATTCCAGTTCAGTCTGATAAATGAATCGATAGCCTGAGTAAATGTAGTTTCCTCAAGAAAAGATTAAATCACACAGCTTTCACATTGGTTGGCACCGACTTCTCCACCATCATCTGTAAAGGTACGGACGTAGTAGATAGACTTGATTCCCTTGTTAAAGGCATAGTTACGAAGGATAGACAAGTCACGTGTCGTTTGTTTGTTTTCTTTCTTCCATTCGTAAAGTCCTTTTGGAATGTCACTACGCATGAAGAGTGTGAGTGAAAGTCCTTGGTCCACGTGCTCAGTTGCAGCAGCATAGACATCAATCACCTTACGCATATCCATGTCGTAAGCAGAAGTGTAGTAAGGAATGGTTTCTGTTGACAATCCAGCAGCAGGGTAGTAGATTTTACCGATTTTCTTCTCTTGGCGTTCTTCGATACGTTGCGTAATCGGGTGGATAGAAGCAGAAACGTCGTTGATATAGCTGATAGAACCATTTGGCGCTACAGCAAGACGGTTTTGGTGGTAAAGTCCATCTGCTTGAACCTTGTCGCGAAGTTCAGCCCAGTCAGCAGCACTTGGGATAAAGACGTCTTTGAATAGCTCTTTAACACGGTCTGATTTTGGAACAAATTCGCCAGTTACATATTTGTCGAAGTAGCTTCCGTTAGCATAGTCTGACTTCTCAAAGTTATGGAAGGTAATACCACGTTCACGCGCGATATTGTTTGACTCAACTAAAGTCCAGTAGTTCATAAGCATAAAGTAGATGCTTGTAAATTCAACAGACTCAGACGATCCATATTCAATCAGTTGTTGGGCAAGGTAGCTGTGAAGTCCCATAGCACCGAGACCAAAGGTATGAGCTTGGCTATTTCCGTGATCAATCGTAGGTACAGCTACGATGTGCGAACTATCTGTAACGAAAGTAAGGGCACGAACCATAGCACGGATAGAACGACCAAAGTCAGGTGAAGTCATCATGTTAACCACGTTGGTTGAACCAAGGTTACATGAAACGTCCGTTCCCATTTGCAGGAATTCTTGAGCATCATTGATTAAGCTTGGTTCTTGAACTTGAAGAATCTCAGAACACAAGTTACTCATGATAATCTTACCATCAACAGGATTTGCACGGTTAGCCGTATCAATGTTGACGACATAAGGGTAACCAGATTCTTGTTGCAATTTAGAAATTTCCGTTTCCAAATCACGCGCCTTGATTTTTGTCTTGCGGATGTTTGGATTTGCGACCAATTCATCGTATTTTTCAGTAATGTCGATATAGTTGAATGGTACACCATATTCAAGTTCTACAGAATATGGGCTGAAGAGGTACATTTCTTCATTTTTACGAGCCAATTCGTAGAATTTATCTGGAACCACAACACCGAGTGAGAGGGTCTTGACACGAACTTTTTCATCAGCGTTTTCTTTCTTAGTTGAAAGGAAGGCGATGATATCTGGGTGAAAGACGTTGAGGTAGACAACACCGGCACCTTGACGTTGCCCCAACTGGTTTGAGTAAGAGAAGCTGTCTTCGAAGAGTTTCATAACAGGTACGACTCCAGAAGCTGCACCTTCATAGCCTTTGATAGGTGCACCAGCTTCACGAAGATTGCTGAGGGTAATTCCCACACCACCACCGATACGTGAAAGTTGAAGAGCAGAGTTGATAGAACGACCGATAGAGTTCATATCATCAGTTACCTGGATTAAGAAACAAGATACCAACTCCCCACGACGAGCACGACCAGCATTCAAGAAGGAAGGAGTAGCCGGTTGGTAGCGTTGGTGGATGATTTCATTGGCAATATCGATTGCAATCGCCTCATCACCGTCTGCAAAATAAAGGGCGTTAAAGAAGACGCGGTCTTCCATACTTTCAAGATAATATTCACCGTCGTTGGTTTTCAAAGCATATTGATTGTAAAACTTGTAGGCAGCCATGAAAGACTTGAATTGGAAGTTTTGGTCTTTGATAAATTGAGACAATTCTTCCAAAAATTCTGGACGGTATTTCTTGATAAAGGCTGTTTCGATGTAGTTGTGTTCAATGAGATAGTTGATTTTATCAGTAATTGAATCAAAAACCATAGTATTTGGAACTACATTTTCTTTAAAGAAGGCATCCAAGGCTTCCTTATCTTTATGAAGCATGATTTGTCCATTAACAGGACGGTTGATTTCGTTATTGAGACGGAAGTAAGTCACGTCTTCAAGATGTTTTAATCCCATAAAATTTCCCTTATCTAATTACAAAAGAAAGGCTTCTAAGTTAGCCCTAGAAGCAGTTTCTTCTGGATGATGTACTAAGATTATGCTAATTGTTTCAATTTTCCTGGTTGGAAACCTGAAAAGACTTCAGTTGGTGTTTGGATAACAGGAGCTGCGCTGAAACCGAGCTCTTTAACTTGATCGATGTACTCAGGTTGCTCATCAAGATTGATTTCACGATAAGCGACATTATTACTGTCCAAGAAACGTTTGGTCATCTTACATTGGACACAGTTGTTTTTAGAATAAACGGTTACCATTGTGTAACTCCTCTTTCAAAATAGATTACTTTCTTAGTATATCAGAAAATAAATTTTTGTCAATGATTTGAAACTAAATATAGTGGTCTATTTTTCTACAAAACCTACGAAAACACAATATATAGTGTTTTGTTTATAAAATAGCAAAGAATATCCTACAAGTAGTTTTTTGGAAAACTATATCCTGTGTTTTGTTATCTAGAATAGAAGATTTTCAGCAAGTTATCTGAAAGGAAATCGAATAAATCCCATAAAATGCTTGAAAAAAATCCTAGAAGATGATATAATACCAAATTGTAAGGGTTATCACATATAACTCAAAAAAGAAAGAACAAAAGGAGAGTCAAACTATGGCTTCTAAAGATTTCCACGTAGTGGCAGAAACAGGTATTCACGCACGTCCAGCAACATTGTTGGTACAAACTGCTAGCAAATTTGCTTCAGATATCACTCTTGAGTACAAAGGTAAATCAGTTAACCTTAAATCAATCATGGGTGTTATGAGTCTTGGTGTTGGCCAAGGTGCTGACGTAACTATCTCAGCTGAAGGTGCAGATGCAGATGACGCTATCGCTGCAATCTCAGAAACAATGGAAAAAGAAGGATTGGCATAAGGAAAATGACAGAAATGCTTAAAGGAATCGCAGCATCTGACGGTGTTGCAGTTGCAAAAGCATATCTACTCGTTCAACCGGATTTGTCATTCGAGACTGTTTCAGTCGAAGATACAAACGCAGAAGAGGCTCGTTTGGATGTAGCTCTTGAAGCTTCTCAAAACGAGCTTTCTCTTATCCGTGAGAAAGCTGTAGGTACGCTTGGTGAAGAAGCGGCTCAAGTTTTTGACGCTCATTTGATGGTTCTTGCTGACCCAGAATTGATTGGTCAGATTAAAGAAACAATCCGTGCTAAGAAAGTCAATGCAGAAGCAGGTCTTAAAGAAGTGACTGACATGTTCATCACTATCTTTGAAGGCATGGAAGATAACCCATACATGCAAGAACGTGCAGCGGATATCCGCGACGTTACAAAACGTGTATTGGCAAACCTTCTTGGTAAGAAATTGCCAAACCCAGCTTCAATCAACGAAGAAGTAATCGTGATTGCACATGACTTGACACCATCTGATACAGCTCAATTGGACAAAAACTTTGTAAAAGCTTTTGTAACAAACATCGGTGGACGTACAAGCCACTCAGCTATCATGGCACGTACACTTGAAATTGCAGCTGTATTGGGAACAAATAACATTACTGAAGTAGTGAAAGACGGTGATATCCTTGCCGTTAACGGAATCACTGGTGAAGTAATTATCAACCCAACAGATGAACAAGCGGCAGAATTTAAAGCAGCTGGTGAAGCTTATGCTAAACAAAAAGCTGAATGGGCACTTTTGAAAGATGCTCAAACAGTGACTGCTGACGGTAAACACTTCGAGTTGGCTGCTAATATCGGTACTCCAAAAGACGTTGAAGGTGTTAACAACAACGGTGCTGAAGCTGTTGGACTTTACCGTACAGAGTTCTTGTACATGGATTCTCAAGACTTCCCAACTGAAGATGAGCAGTATGAAGCATATAAGGCTGTTCTTGAGGGAATGAATGGTAAACCAGTGGTTGTTCGTACAATGGATATCGGTGGAGATAAGGAACTTCCTTACTTTGATATGCCTCACGAAATGAACCCATTCCTTGGATTCCGTGCCCTTCGTATCTCTATTTCTGAAACTGGAGATGCAATGTTCCGTACACAAATCCGTGCCCTTCTTCGTGCTTCTGTTCATGGTCAATTGCGTATCATGTTCCCAATGGTTGCACTTTTGAAAGAATTCCGTGCAGCTAAAGCAGTTTATGAAGAAGAAAAAGCAAACCTTCTTGCTGAAGGTGTTGCAGTTGCGGATGATATCCAAGTTGGTATCATGATTGAAATCCCTGCAGCAGCGATGCTTGCAGACCAATTTGCAAAAGAAGTAGACTTCATGTCAATTGGTACAAACGACTTGATCCAATACTCAATGGCGGCAGACCGTATGAACGAACAAGTTTCATACCTTTACCAACCATATAACCCATCAATCCTTCGCTTGATCAACAACGTTATCAAGGCAGCTCACGCTGAAGGCAAATGGGCTGGTATGTGTGGTGAGATGGCTGGTGACCAAAAAGCTGTTCCACTTCTTGTCGGAATGGGCTTGGATGAGTTCTCTATGTCAGCAACATCTGTACTTCGTACACGTAGCTTGATGAAGAAATTGGACACTGCTAAGATGGAAGAGTACGCTAACCGTGCCCTTACAGAGTGTTCAACAATGGAAGAAGTTCTTGAACTTCAAAAAGAATACGTTAACTTCGATTAATGTCATTAACCTTGTAACCTAGTTGCAAGGTTTTTTTGATGTATGTTGAAAAAGTATGGTCTAATAAAGTCCACTTTTCAATGCTCCAGAGGCATGGTATAATAGAGGGAAGTAATTAGAATAAGAGAGAAAACATGTCTAAAGAAATTGATATTGAGTATTACCATCAGCTAGCCTTGCAAAAGCAGAAGGAGCATCGCAAAGTCTTGGCCAATTTAAAGAAAAAGCCACCAAAAAACTTAGACAAGATTGCCCAGCAGATTCATCAAGAAGTCTTTGCGGAGATTGATTGTACCGCCTGTGCTAACTGTTGTAAGACTTTAGGCCCTGACTTCAAGGAGGCAGATATTACCCGTATTGCCAAGTATTTCAAAATGAAATTACCCGCTTTTGAAGCAGAGTTTTTGCAAGTAGATGAAGATGGAGATAAGGTTTTCAAATCCATGCCATGCCCATTTTTAGGAGGAGATAACCTCTGTTCCATATATGACGTTCGTCCAAAGGCCTGTCGTGAATTTCCCCATACAGACCGCAAAAAGATCCATCAAATTAATCATTTGACGATTAAGAATACCTTGACCTGTCCAGCAGCCTATCTCTTTGTTGAGAAATTAAAGGATAAGTTATAGAGATTTGTGAGTTTCAATCTTGAATAGAGACTACAGGATAGAAATTTCTAATAATAACTAGAGATATGGAGGGAGTACACCTGTGCCTAGACCAAAAACAAAAGAGGAGCTAGTGCTGGCCTCTAAGGAAAACTATGACAAGCTCAACCGTTTCATCTAAACGTTATATAAGTTTAAAAGGGCTACCAAGTGATGTGGCCCTTTTGGATTATACAAGCAAATTACCATGCAAAAGCTGTCGTTGGAGCATTGAGGGCTTCTAGCCATTGTTTATTTTTTACGGGGCAAAGAGTTACGGATATACCTGCCATATCTAGACTGGTCATAAATGTTCCTGATTTTATAAAGGTAATAGTGACTCCTTCAATTTCTAAGAGTTGAAGGAAATCATTGATAAATATGCCCATTTCTAAGTTGCTGGTAGTTCCTAGATTATTTACAAGCAATATAAATTGATCACCCTTTTTCCAATGATAGTGTAATCTTAATTTACTTATAATTTCATTTGCAAGGATTTCCGAAGATTGAAATGGGACGATACGATATCCTTCTTCGCCATGTATCCCAATACCATAAGAAATATATCCTTCTTCCAAGTCAAATAGTGGAAGGGTGGTTTGAGGTAGACTAGCGGATTTTGTTGCAAAGCCAATTGTTGCGATTTCGGGAGCAAGCTGATGACCTAAATCAGTTAGTTGCTCGATGTCAGCACCGTTCTGAGCTGCAAATCCTAGGATTTTATGAAGTAAGATTGTCCCTGCAAGCCCTCTTCCTCTAATTTGAAATCTATTGTGAGGTTCAATTGAAATATCGTCGTGTGCTAGACTATAGCCGACTTTAATTCCTTCTTTTCTAGCAGTGTTAATGGCTGAGCTAAATTCTTTGATGTCTGCTTCGAAATTTTTTACAATGATGAAGACACCGTGACCATTGTTTAAAAAACGAATGGACTCTAAGATTTCAGTTCTTGTAGGAGGAGTAAATAATTGGCCATAGATAGCAGCGGTAAGCATTCCTTCTCCCACGTATCCAATATGAGCAGGTTCGTGACCTGAACCTCCACCCGACAATATTGGAACCTGATAAGGATTGCGATTTTTTTGATAGACTAATGGTAATGTAGGGTGTTTTTCTAATTCAGGGTGACTGCTAACAGTTGCCGAAATGTAACTTGAAATAATTTTCTGTTTATGATTTGAAATAAATGTCATTGTGGTCTCTTTCCAATAATTGTCATGATTAGAAAGTCTGGTTGTGGAACTGGACTTTTTTTATTGACGTAAGCCTTCACGATTTCTGCTAGAGCATGTGAATGATAGTCTAACAAAAAACAAGTATAAGCAGATGAATCGATATCAATCTGACCATATTCTCTTAAAATTTTTGATACAAGCAAGCGACAGTAGCTGATAAAGTGGTCATAGAAGTTATTTTGCCCTTGAATATCAAAAAGTTGAATATAAAAGTCACGCTCTTGTTCGAAATAAAAAAATAATTCTTGTAATAATTTTTGGCCTGAAATGAAGTCCAAGTTATTTGTGATATACTCGGTTAAGTCATTTTCAAATATCCAGTCGAGCAGTTCATATTTGTCAAGAAAGTGATTATAAAAGGTCTGTCTACGAATGCCAGCTGATTCCATAATATCTACAATAGAGATTTTGTCAAATTCTCTAGTAGCTAATAGGTCTCTAAATGCCTTGGCAATTCGTTTTTTTGTAATGAGTGATGATGCCATAGGAAACCTTTCTTTTACTTCCTTCATTTTACCAAAAAAATGTTTTAAACGGGTTTAAAAGGGGACAAATAATAGAATCTGTCCCTTATCATCCAGCAATAAAAAATATATAATAAAAGCGAAAACAAAGATACATGCCGAAAGGAGTTTCTCATGAAAAAAATTATAAATGAACCGACACAGGTTGTTGATGAAATGTTGCAGGGATTGTCATTCATGCATGATGACTTGGTAGAACGCTTAGATGGTTTTGATGTCATCGTTAGAAAGGCAGAAAAGACAGGAAAAGTTGGACTCATTTCAGGTGGAGGTTCAGGACATGAACCAAGTCATGCTGGATTTGTAGGAGATGGAATGTTGTCTGCTGCCATTTGTGGAGCAGTCTTTACCTCACCTACTCCAGACCAAATTTTAGAAGCCATTAAGGCGGTTGATGAAGGTGCTGGAGTTTTCATGGTCATCAAGAACTATTCTGGTGACATTATGAACTTTGAAATTGCACAAGAACTTGCTGAAATGGAAGGTATTGATGTAGCAAGCGTTGTGGTTGATGATGATATCGCTGTTGAAAATAGTCTCTATACCCAAGGTCGTCGAGGTGTTGCAGGTACTATTTTAGTCCATAAAATTTTGGGTGCTGCGGCTCGTTCTGGCAAATCATTAGCTGAAATGAAGGATTTGGCAGATAAACTTGTGTTAGAAATTAAAACAATTGGGCTGGCCTTGTCTGGAGCAACCGTTCCTGAGGTTGGGAAACCAGGTTTTGTTTTAGAAGACGATGAATTTGAATATGGAGTTGGTATTCACGGTGAGCCAGGGTATAAGAAAGAGAAAATGCAACCTTCCGCACAATTGGCATCAGAATTGATTGAAAAATTATCTGAAGGTTTCCAACTTAAAGCTGGTGAATGCTATGGCCTTCTCATTAATGGTTTAGGAAGCACTCCTCTTATGGAACAATATGTATTTGCAAATGATGTGGCAAAATTACTCCATGAAAAAGGTGTTGACTTGGCATTTAAGAAAATTGGAAACTACATGACATCAATCGATATGGCTGGTTTGTCATTAACATTGATTCGATTGGCAGATGATGAGTGGTTGGATGCTCTAAATGCACCTGTTACTACACCAGCTTGGTAAAACTTTAGGAGGAAATGTCAAATGAATGCTGAACAAGCTCTTGAATGGATGAAGCTTTTTAATGAAAAGATTCAAGAACAGAAAGATTACCTCAGTGAGCTAGACACTCCTATAGGGGATGGAGACCACGGTGGAAATATGGCGCGTGGCATGGCTGCAGTTATGGAAAACTTAGAAGGCAAGCAATTTGAGACAAGTAGTGATGTTTTTAAACTTGTTTCAATGCAACTACTGAGTAAGGTAGGCGGTGCTTCTGGTCCCTTGTATGGCTCTGCTTTTATGGGCATGGCCAAGGCTGGTTCAAATTCGAAATTAGAAGAAATCTTACAAAGCGGTTTGGATATGATTGTCAAACGCGGGAAAGCAGAAGTTGGAGAAAAGACAATGGTTGATGTTTGGACTCCTGTTATTGCTGCTTTGTCTGCTGGTCAATTGACTCAAGAGGTTATTGATAAGGTAGTGAATGCTACCAAAGATTTACTTGCAACTAAAGGAAGGGCATCTTATGTAGGAGAACGTTCGCTTGGACATATTGATCCTGGATCATTCTCATCAGGATTACTCTTTACTGCTCTTTTAGAAACTGGGGTGGTTTAATGGGAAGTATTGGTCTTGTTATCGTTTCACATTCCAAAAACATTGCACAAGGTGTCGTTGAACTGATTAGTGAAGTAGCTAAAGATGTTCCGATTACTTATGTTGGAGGAACCGAAGATGGAGGAATTGGAACGAGTTTTGATCAAGTAGATAGGGTTGTTTCCGACAATCCAGCAGATACTTTATTAGCCTTTTTTGACCTAGGTTCTGCTAAAATGAACTTAGAAATGGTGGCTGATTTCAGTGATAAAAGTATCGTCATCAATACGGTTCCGATTGTAGAAGGTGCCTATACTGCAGCTGCTCTTCTTCAGGCTGGTGCAGAACTGTCAGTTATTCAAACACAGTTGTCGGAGCTTGAAATCAATAAATAAGGAATTTTACTATAACTCTTTTTATAGGTGGGCTATTGATTATCTCAACTATCAAATTTTAAGTAAATAATTTCAAAATCAGAAAGGGATTGCTTTGGGCAGTTCCTTTTTATTTTAACAGGAGTAAAGCTATAGTGTTTCTAAATTGTGAATCATTCAAAACAGATTGTGATGGGACTATTCTAGCTTTAGAATTCTTTAAAAATTAAAATTTAAGGCAATCAATGGCTTAGAATAGTACGAAAACATTTAGTTTATAGGAATTCTAGGTCTAGAATTGCATAGATATTTATGAAGTTAGGGTGTTCGATAGTTAGGATTGTTCTATTCTGAAAGATTTGAGCTGTCAATCTTCTAGAATAGTAGTTTGCCAATGAATTTTGAAAAATAGAGGGAATAAAAAGAATCTTGACATTATTAGTTTATTGCATTATAATGAAATTACATACTATTAGTATGTTAGGAGGGAGTTATAGTGGCAAGGAATAGAAATCCACATGAAACTAGAAAAAAAATACTAGAAGTTTCGAAAGATTTATTTTTAGAAAAAGGATTTGATAATACCTCAATACAAGATATAATCGATGGGTTAGGTGGATTGACGAAAGGTGTTATTTATCATCATTTTGAGTCTAAAGATGAAATATTGCAATCAATCATTAGCGAAAATAATCAAGAAATTTTAAATTACAATTGGAGAGGAGATACTGCATTAGAAAAAATACAAAATTCTTTGATGGATGCGTTCTCTAATTTAGAACAACAAAGATTAGTATACTCTGTCTCAATTATGCTAAGAAGTCCACGTTTGTTAGGAGAGCAGTATTTAAGTTTATTTTCTGATTTTTTACCAGGGATTAGAGAAAAAGTTTTCGAAGGTGTTAAAGATAAATCAATTAAAACAGAATATCCTGAAGAGCTAGCTGATTTGATTGTTTTAACTTTGAATATTTGGATTGGGTTCCAAATTTCTATTTATTCAGTAGAAGAATTAAAGAGTAAAATGAATTTCATTAAATTTACTTTTGAAGGTTTGGGAGTGCAGTTGATTACTGATGAAATGATGGAGGTGATTTTCCAATTATTTGATCATTTAAAAGGTGTTAAATAAATTTTAAGTATTGATATTTTAAAAAAATACCATACTCTAGATATGGTATTAAAAATTTCATTATACATACCTTTAGTATGTTTATTTTTTAAATTTTAACATACCAGAAGTATGTAAGGTGCTTTTTGAATAGTGTAATTAATATTAAGAAAATTTTTTGGAGGAAAAATCTATGTTGTCGCTTATTAAAATTGAATTAAATAAAGTTTCAAAATCAAAATTATTTTTTGCTTGGTTGGGTACTATATTTATAATATTAGGTATTACAGGAATCATAATCATGGGGTTAGGTACTGATAATAAACTGGGAGATTTTGTTGGACAGAGTGCCAATAATATTAAAATTACTGATAAATGGGGAAGTTGGGCAATTGCAACATCATTGTTTGCATCTTTATTTACCAAAGCAGCATTTTTGATTTTTGAATCTTATTTATTGTCTACGATTATTATTGATGAATTTAAACGAAGAACAATTTTTCAGTTGTTTTCGTACCCCGTTTCTAAAATAAAATTATTATGGGGGAAAGTGCTTGCAGTAATTCTAATATCATTTATTGTTCATTTTACTGCACATTTAGTTATTCAATTATTAATTAAATTAGTAGCAGTTTTAACTGAATCAAATTATATCCCAGTAGCTAATCAAATGATTAACTTAGCTGGAATTACGGTTGGAACAGTATTAATCGGAATACTACCTTTTGTTTTAGGTATGATTAGGCATTCAATAGCTATAACAATGCTTTCAGGACTTGGTTTAGCAGCGTTACTTTCGAATGTAAGTCCAGGCAGTTTAACTAATAATTTTGTTGATAACTTATTCTTCTTAATATTTGCTAGTTTCATAAGTTTAATGATTGTTTCATTTTCAATTTATACTATTTCAAGAAAAGATATTAATATCAAGTAGTATAGCTAAATTTAATGGAAGGAAAGTGCTAATTTTGTGATGATTTATTTAAACGAAGAGACTGTATAAGTTAGTATTTATGCTCCTGAAGAAAAATTCTTGCATTTAAAGCTAGATATAGAAAGAGAGATAAAAATGAGAAATATTGTTGAAATAAAAGAAGTTTTTAAAACAATTGATAAAGAAGAAATTTTAAGTGGTATCAACCTTCAAATTACTGAAGGAGAAATCTATGGTTTTTTAGGACCGAATGGTGCTGGAAAAACAACGTTAATAAAATGTATGTTATCCTTATCAACTGTTACATCTGGTAGTATTGAAATTTTTGGGAAAAATTTACAAGAACACAGAGAAGAAATTCTAAGTCAGATTGGAAGTATTATTGAATCACCAATTTTTTATGATAATTGCACTGCAAAAGAAATTTTGGAAATTCACGCGCAATATATGAGGAAAAATATTACCGAATCAGATATAATAAGAGCCTTAAGGATGGTCGGATTAAAAAATACGACTAAAAAAGTAAAAGAGTTTTCGTTAGGAATGAGACAGAGACTTGGTTTAGCTCGGGCTTTCCTAACAAAACCTAAATTGTTAATTTTAGATGAACCAATCAATGGTTTAGATCCAATAGGAATTCAAGAAATTCGGAATCTTTTGTTGTCGCTTTCTAAGGAGCATGGAATTACAATACTAATATCGAGTCATATATTATCGGAAATTTCACTGATAGCAGATAAGATTGGTGTTATCAAAAATGGACAAATGCTAGAACAGGTCTCTATGAAGGAGCTTAGGAGAGAGAATATTGACTTAGAAGAATATTTTATGTCACATTTTCTAAATGAAATTTAAGAATTATGAGGTAGATTAGGAATGAAACAATTGACAAAGTACCATAAGAAGTCTTTTTATACTTTCATGATTTTTAATATACTAGTTCCTTTAACTAATATTGCTTTTGCTTATTCTATTAAAATTATAATTGATAGTGGAATGTCCCAAAATAGGGAAGCTCTAACCCAAGCGATACTAATAGGTGCTATCGTAATATTTATCTATGCCAGTCTTAATTTTATATCCCTTCGATTAAGAAATAAACTTGTTAGGCAGATTATGTCAAGATACAAAAATAAGGTGTTTAAATCTATTTTAGATAGGGATTATAGAGAATTTTCTAAGGAAAAATCAGGGAAATTTATTTCAATATTAACTGAGAACATGAAGAAAATTGAGCAGGATTATTTGTACCAGTATTTTAATATTTCAAAAAATATTTCCTTAATGATTTTCTCACTAGTAGCCATGTTTATAGGTAATTGGTTTTTGACCTTATTAGTTATCATTGCTAGCATTATTCCTATGATGATTTCAGGATTTATTGGACAAAAATCAGCCTCTCTACAAAATAGTTCTATGATAGCCGATCAGAAATATTTAGCTAAAGTTAAAGATATTTTAGCAGGGTTTCTCGTTATAAAAAGTTTTAATGTGAAAGAGGCTATCGGTCAAGATTACAAAAACGAAAGCGAAAAATTGGATGAGATATATTTCATCAAAGGGAAATTTGATGTTTTATCTAATGTTATTTCTCAACTTTCAGGGATGATTGTTTTTTTAGTAGCCTTTGGTGGAGGAATGTATCTGGTCTTCGGTGGGCATACCACAATTGGGAGTGTTACAGCTATTGTTCAACTAGTCAATTTTGTAGTAATGCCACTAAATGAAATTGGTATGGGAATGAGTAAATTCCGTGAAGGTCAGGCTACACTGAATTCATTTGAGGTAAAAGATGTAATCGAACTTCAAACTGGTAAAACGAAAGAATATTTTGATGATGTCATTTCTTTTTCAAATGTAGATTTTTCCTACCCTAATGCTGAGGAAAAGATTTTTAATAATTTATCTTTACAGATCAAAAAGGGGGAAAAAATTGCAATAGTAGGTATGTCAGGTAGTGGAAAATCAACTTTACTCAATCTATTGCTGCGTTTTTATGATGTAACAAGTGGACATATTTCAATTGATAATCAAGATATACAAGTTATTTCAGCAGAGAGTCTTTATAACTTAATGACGATTGTTCAGCAAGACGTTTATATTTTTGATGCTACTTTAAGAGAGAATATTACTCTTAATCAATCCTTTACTGATGGGGAAATAAAAAAAGCTGTACAGCAGTCAGGTTTAGAAAGTTATGTTTTTGAAAATGAATCTGGTCTACAAGCTTTATGTGGAGAGAATGGATCAAATTTATCTGGCGGACAAAAACAAAGAGTTAGTATTGCGCGTGCCTTGATTCGAAAAACACCAATCTTATTATTAGATGAGGCTACCTCGTCTTTAGATAATAAAGTTACTACTGAAATTGAAAATTCAATTTTAGAAATTCAAGATTTGACGGTTCTTGTTGTTACTCATAAGTTAAATAAGAGCATGTTGAAAAAATACAATAGAATTCTTTTTATGAAAAATGGAGTTATTGTTGAAGATGGTTCTTTTGATAACTTGATGGATAGGAAAGGTGAATTTTATAAATTGGTTGAGTTGAGTGTGTAGTGCTACCAGAATAAAAAGAGGACGAGAATCTTTAATCTCAAGTTGTTTTTCAATAATATTATGGTTGTATAAACAAAGGGAATTTGAGAATTAAAAAGTGACTAAAAAAGAAGGCTAAATAATATTAATCTGTAAAATACAACTCATCGAATATGATTAAATGGTAAATATCAATTAAATTGAAAATTTTATAGTGTTATAATATAATTAAACCATAAGAGCAAGAAGGTTGTGCTTAAAAAATAATCTTAGTATAGCTTATCTCTGATAAATATTTAGATTTTAGAGCTGTTTAATTTTAAGCAGTCATTATTTTTAAACATTAGGTGCTTCAAAGGAAAATATTTAAAATGAAACATTTTTTTGCTGGTATCGGTGAGATAAAATTAGCTTTCTACATCTTATATGTTTTGCTAGGTCTAGCACCTTTATTTCACACTTACATAATAAATGCTGATACAGGTGTGGGAAATCCAACTTTAACTGTTATAGGGGGAGTCCCCGTATTTATTTTGACTATTGCTCGAATTTATAGACGATTTTTCTACAATAAAAATAAACTTGACTAGAATAGTATGAGTTAGTTAATCAATGGGAACGATTATTCTTTGTGGTACTATACTACTTTTAAATTTTTATATTGAACAGCTGGCTGAAGTGAAAGTTGTTTATTTTAGAAAGGAAAACTATCAAATTGTCCTACAAATTTCTACTCTTCGACCTTGATCACACTCTTCTTGATTTTGATGCTGCTGAGGATGTGGCTTTGACCCAACTTCTAAAAGAAGAAGGAGTTGCAGATATTCAGGCTTATAAAGACTATTACGTTCCTATGAACAAGGCTCTCTGGAAGGACTTGGAACAAAAGAAAATCAGTAAACAAGAGCTGGTTAACACGCGCTTTTCTCGTTTATTTGCTCATTTTGAACAGGAAAAAGACGGTAGTTTTCTAGCCCAGCGTTACCAATTTTACCTCGCCCAGCAGGGACAAACTCTTTCGGGTGCTCATGAACTCTTGGATAGCCTCATTGAACGTGATTATGATTTATATGCTGCGACAAATGGCATTACTGCCATTCAGACAGGTCGTTTGGCTCAATCTGATTTGGCACCTTATTTCAATCAAGTCTTTATTTCTGAACAGTTGCAAACCCAAAAGCCTGATGCTCTCTTTTATGAAAAAATTGGTCAGCAGATTGCAGGGTTTGGTAAAGAAAAGACTCTGATGATTGGAGATTCGCTAACCGCCGACATTCAAGGTGGCAACAATGCTGGAATTGACACGATCTGGTACAACCCTCATCACCTCGAAAATCCCACACAAGCCCAGCCAACCTACGAAGTCCATTCTTACCAAGACTTGCTGGATTGTTTAGATAAACTGTAAAAAGTGGTTTAGATAGCCACTTTTTGCTATAATAGAGGCAGTAAAAACGAAGGAGTCGGCTATGGAACACTCGTCTTGGCATGCTTTGATTAAGGAGCAATTACCTGAGGGTTATTTTGGGAAAATCAATCAGTTTATGAATCAGGTCTATGCTCAGGGAACTGTTTATCCACCTAAGGAAAAGGTTTTTCAGGCTCTCTTGACTACATCGCTTGAAGAAGTGAAGGTGGTGATTTTAGGGCAAGACCCCTATCACGGGCCAGGTCAAGCGCAGGGCTTGAGTTTTTCTGTTCCTGACTCTATCCCAGCTCCGCCATCCTTGCAAAATATCTTGAAAGAATTGTCAGATGATATCGGAGTTAAGAAATCTCATGATTTGAAAGCTTGGGCTGAGCAAGGAGTCTTGCTTCTTAATGCTTGTTTGACAGTTTCTGCTGGACAGGCCAATGGTCATGCTGGGCAGATATGGGAGCCGTTTACAGATGCTGTGATTCAGGTGGTCAATCATCTAGATAGACCAGTGGTCTTTGTACTTTGGGGAGCTTATGCACGCAAGAAGAAGGCCTTAGTTACCAATCCTCACCACTTGATTATCGAATCAGCCCATCCAAGTCCTTTATCGGTTTATAGAGGATTTTGGGGTTCCAAGCCTTTTTCCAAGGCCAATGCATTCTTAAAAGAGACAGGACAAGAGCCAATCGATTGGCTTAGATAAGGAGAAAATATGCCTCAGTTAGCGACGATTTGCTACATTGATAACGGAAAAGAACTGCTCATGCTCCACCGTAATAAGAAACCCAATGATGTTCATAAAGGCAAATGGATTGGCGTGGGTGGTAAGCTAGAGCGTGGTGAGACACCTCAAGAATGCGCGGCGCGTGAAATCCTCGAAGAAACAGGGCTCAAAGCCAAGCCAGTTCTAAAAGGTGTTATCACTTTTCCAGAATTTACGCCAGATTTAGACTGGTACACCTATGTTTTTAAGGTGACGGAGTTTGAGGGTGAATTGATTGATTGCAACGAGGGAACGCTAGAATGGGTTCCCTATGACGAGGTTTTGAGCAAGCCAACTTGGGAAGGTGACCACACCTTTGTTGAATGGCTTTTAGAGGACAAACCCTTCTTTTCAGCCAAGTTTGTTTATGATGGGGATAAATTGTTGGATACCCAAGTTGATTTCTATGAATAAAGGAGAAAGCAGATGCTACTTATCAAAAATGGTCGTGTAATGGATCCCAAGTCTGGTTTGGATCAAGTGTGTGATGTCTTAGTTCAAGATAGTAAAATTGTCAAAATTGCGTCTGGGATCAAGGAAGAAGGAGCAGAGATAATTGATGCTACTGGTCTTGTAGTTGCGCCTGGTTTGGTCGATATTCATGTTCATTTCCGTGAACCTGGTCAGACCCACAAGGAAGATATACATACTGGTGCCCTAGCGGCTGCTGCAGGTGGTTTTACAACGGTTGTTATGATGGCTAATACTAGTCCAACCATTTCAGATGTAGAAACCCTGCAAGAAGTTCTCCAGTCAGCTGCCAAGGAAAAAATCAATGTCAAGACGGTTGCGACCATTACTAAGAACTTTAATGGCCAAAACTTGACTGACTTTAAAGCGCTTTTAGAAGCAGGTGCCGTTGGTTTTTCTGATGACGGTATTCCTCTTGAAAGCAGTAAAGTTGTCAAGGAAGCCATGGAGGAAGCCAAAAAGCTTAATACCTTTATTAGTCTCCATGAGGAAGATCCAGGTCTGAATGGGATTCTTGGTTTTAACGAAAACATTGCTAAAGAACATTTCCATATCTGCGGTGCGACTGGGGTGGCTGAGTATGCTATGATGGCGCGTGATGTCATGATTGCCTATGCAACCAAGTCTCATGTCCATATCCAGCATTTGTCTAAGGAAGAAAGTGTTAAAGTGGTGGAGTTCGCTCAAGGATTGGGTGCGCAAGTCACAGCAGAAGTAGCGCCACAGCATTTCTCTAAGACAGAAGCACTTCTTTTGACTCAAGGTAGCAATGCCAAGATGAATCCGCCGCTTCGTTTGGAATCAGACCGTCGTGCCGTGATTGAAGGTCTCAAGTCAGGTGTCATCACAGTTATCGCGACTGACCACGCGCCTCACCATGCGGATGAAAAAAATGTTGAGGATATAACCAAAGCACCATCTGGCATGACAGGTTTAGAAACCTCTCTTTCACTCGGCTTGACCTACTTAGTGGAAGCTGGGGAGTTGAGCTTGATGGAATTGCTTGAAAAAATGACCTATAACCCAGCTAAACTTTATAACTTTGAAGCAGGTTACTTGGCTGAGAATGGTCCAGCGGATATTACTATTTTTGATGCTAAGGCTGAACGCCTTGTGGACTCCCATTTTGCTTCGAAAGCAGCTAATTCACCATTCATCGGTGAAACCTTAAAAGGGCAGGTTAAATATACCATCTGTAAGGGACAAATCGTCTATCAAAACTAGGTGGGAGTCTGCTCTGTAAATAAAAAGAATAGAGAGCCTATATGTACCAAACCCATCATTTTAAAGACAAGTTTATCTTATTTTTAAAGATATTTTTCCCTATCCTGATTTATCAATTTACCAATTATTCTGCCTCCTTTGTCGATACGACTATGACAGGTCAATACAATACCAAGGACTTGGCTGGTGTATCTATGGCAACCAGTATCTGGAATCCTTTTTTTACATTCCTAACAGGAATTGTATCAGCCTTGGTACCCATCATTGGTCACCATCTTGGGAGAGGCAAAAAAGAAGAGGTTGCGTCAGATTTTTACCAGTTCATCTATCTGGCCTTGGGCCTATCTGTGGTCTTGCTGGGACTAGTACTTTTCTTGGCACCACCAATCTTGAATCATATTGGCTTAGAAGTATTAGTAGCGGCAGTAGCAGTTCGCTATCTCTGGTTTTTATCTATCGGAATTATCCCCTTGTTGCTTTTTAGTGTCATTCGTTCCTTGCTGGATTCGCTGGGTTTGACCAAACTGTCCATGTATCTCATGCTTTTGTTACTTCCTCTCAATAGTGGATTTAACTATCTCTTGATTTTCGGTGCCTTTGGTGTTCCAGAGATGGGAGGTGCTGGGTCTGGTTTAGGTACTTCCTTGGCCTATTGGGTCTTACTGGGAATTTCTGTTCTGGTTTTATTTAAACAGGAGAAGCTTAAAGCTTTACATCTTGAGAAGCGCATTCCGCTTAATATGGATAAAATCAAGGAAGGGGTTCGTTTAGGTCTACCTATCGGGGGAACCGTCTTTGCGGAAGTAGCTATCTTCTCTGTGGTTGGCTTGATTATGGCGAAGTTCTCGTCCTTGATTATCGCTAGTCACCAGTCAGCTATGAACTTCTCAAGTCTCATGTACGCCTTTCCTATGAGTATTTCATCGGCTATGGCTATTGTCGTTTCCTATGAAGTGGGAGCTAAGCGATTTGATGATGCGAAAACCTATATTGGTTTAGGAAGATGGACTGCCCTCATTTTTGCGGCCTTCACCTTATCCTTCCTTTACATTTTTCGAGGAAATGTGGCTAGTCTTTATGGTAACGACCCAGAATTCATCGATTTGACAGTGCGCTTTTTAACTTACAGCCTTTTCTTCCAGTTAGCAGATACCTTTGCAGCACCGCTTCAGGGAATTTTGCGGGGTTATAAGGATACAGTTATTCCTTTTTACCTTGGTTTGGTTGGTTATTGGGGCGTAGCAATCCCAGTGGCTATGGTATTTGATTCCCTAACAGATTTTGGCGCTTATTCATACTGGATCGGTTTGATTATTAGTCTGATTGTGAGTGGGGCGCTCTATCGTTGGCGTTTAACTGTGATTATGAAAAGATTTGAATCCAGAAAAGCTTGATTTTTAGAATTCCTGCAAGCAAAAATATCCTTCCTTATCTGCATTGTTTTTGCTATAGTTAAATTAGTAGTAGGCAAATGAGAATTTCAAAAATATAGAAACAATTGATATTCCATGCTACTTTACTGGTATCGGATATAAAGAAAAAGAAGTTGCTTATTTTAGCAGCTTCTTTTTTTAAGTCAAGTTTTACGTAATTTATTTTATGTAATTCACAAACTATCCAGAGCATTCTTTTGTTCATCATTGACGATATGGGTATAGAGGTCAGTGACCTGTGTGCTGGCATGTCCTAGCTGGTGGCTAACCAAAACTTGCGATTTAGTTGCATCATAGAGCCTAGTTGCTAGGGTATGGCGGAGTTTGTGGGGAGTTACACGCACTTTGAAGTCCTCAGAGTACTTAGCAACCATCTTTTCAACACTAGAAGCATCGATACGATTGGGAACACCACGATATAAAGTCAGAAAGAGTGCTGTATCCGTCTTTTCCGTCTTATAACGTTGATTTCGAATGGCTAGATAATTCTCTAGGTAAGGCTTAGCAAAGGCAGCGACATTGACAGAGTCACGTTTACCACCTTTTCGAGTGACATCAATGACCATCATTTTTAAATTGAGATCTCTTAGATCCAGATTAACAGCTTCAGATAAGCGGACACCAGATGCTAGTAGAAGGGCGATAATGGCCAAATCACGTTCCTTATTTTTATTAAACGATGATAGAGCACGATTTGAGAGCTGTTGTGGGTACTCTTGGTCGATATAAGTAAGAAACCCTTCTGTTTCATCACCTAGAAAGAGCTTTTGTTTGATGTTTTCAGCTCTGGCAGCAAGTGTTTCTTTCTTTTTCTTGGTTGAAACTTTCTTCATTACATTACGATAAAAATAAGGTTCCCCCTGATCGTTTTCAACCTCCTCAGTCAGATACTTGTAAAGACTAGACAATGCTGACAAGGTTCGATTGATGGTCGTTTGGGAAACTCCTTGTTTAGTTGTATTGGCATTCAGCAAAGGACGTTCACGTAGATAAAGGATAAAGGCTTCCATGTCTTTCTTAGACATATTTTCCAAGACTGATAAAGGAATTTCAGACATTTTATCAGCATTTGAAATACCAGACTCCAAAACCCAGCTAAAAAATCGATCATATTCCTTGAGGTATTCGTACAAGGTTGTAAAACTGTAGGGAACGGCAAGCTTAGATTGGTAGTATTCCAGAACATACCAGGGCATGATTTGTTTTAGTTTGTCGATTCGTTCCAGTAAAATCTCACGTTTCATGTATTTTCTCCATAAATAAGTCTACTAGTAGTATAGCATAGACTTATTTATTTTTCAAGAAAATTATAGTTTTTCGGAAAGATGTTATAGGAGTTTTTTAAGTGATAAAAAAGACTTAAACCTGTGTAAGACAGATCTAAATCTTTGGAGGTTTTATTGTGAATCATTATCTAGTGCTTTTTCTAGTTTCCAAATACTAAACCAGAATGAAATAGTCAGCAGAATAAGGAAAATAAAAAAGAGATTATCAGTAACGATACTTCTGTTCATTCTACATAACTGAAGAGCTACATAAGGAGCTATGAGATACAAAATACATTGTATAATTGCTATTGTTTTCTTTTTCATGATTTTAATCTTACTGTACAGATTTGATACAGTAAACTCCTTTCTAGCTTTATGTTTTATCATTTCTAACTTAATTATAGTCTTATTTTTACCCAAGTTCAATTATTTGTATGCAAAAAATAACCGATTTCATTGCTGAAAATCGGTTTTCTAATGTATTTAATCAAAGATTTAACATAATATAAATTATGTAAAAAGAGCTATAACAACAAATCTTTGACTTTCCCAATTTCACTTTTTGGAATAACTAGGTGAATCATATCTCCGAGATACATTCTGGTTGAGCCGTTAACGGTCTGGCTCTTGCCATTATGGACTTGGGTGGTGATGAGTACGTTATGTGGCAAGTTGAGTTCGTGTACTTGTTTTCCAGCGATTTTGTCAGACACAGGGATTTCAATGAGAGTGACTTCTCCTTCATCTGTCGCTTCTTCTGGCAGCATTTTTTCTAGCATAGCCTCATAGACTGGCGCACCTTTAAGTAAATCCATGATGATGTAAGCTACTAAGGTTACTAAACCAAGTGGCATGAGGTTGCGAATGTCGCCTACCATCTCGGTTACCAGAATCATGGCAGTTAAGGGAGCCTTGGATATTGCTCCAAAATAGCCACTCATTCCCAGAATGACAAATATAGGGAATTGCTCCTGACTGACAAGTCCAATATTCACACAAATGACACCAACTAGGGCACCAAGCAAGGAACCAAGCGCCAGAATTGGTAGGAAAATTCCTCCTGGAAGGCCACTTCCATAGCTAATCATGCTCCAAACAAAACGAATCAAAAAGTAAGCTAATAGAACTTGGAAACTAAAATCCTGCTCAGTTAGGGAAAGAACAAGCTGATTTCCACCACCAAGAATCTGGGGCAAGAAGATCCCGACTGGTATGATGAGAATGAAAGCCAGAATTGGATAGTATGCTCTATCCAAATGAATTTTTTGACCAATCCAGTCATAAATTCGACCAACATTGAGCACAGCTTTCTCATAGAGAAAACCAGAAAGTCCTAAAAAAATTCCCATGAGGAGATATATCCAATACTGGTCTAGGGTCATGAGTGGGATATTATCTGGCATATCCAGTACGGGTGTTAGGCCAAATATGAGCAGAGAAACAAAGTTTGCTACGAGACTGGCTGCTAGAGTTGAGACCCAGAAAAAGCGTGAAAAATGGTGATAAACTTCTTCTACGACAAAGAGGAGGCCTGCTATTGGTGCATTAAAGGCTGCGGCCAATCCTGCTGCAGCTCCACTCGCAATCAAGGATCGTTCCTCTACTGGACTGGATTTAAGCCATTTGGCAATACCTTTACCACCGACCGCTCCAAGTTGAATACTTGGCCCTTCACGTCCTAGCATAAGGCCACTTGCAATAGCAAGAGTTCCTAGAATATATTTTTTCCAAAGTATGCCCCACCAGTTGAGGGTCATCAGTCCCTTTAATTCGGCTTCAACTTGAGGAATTCCTGAACCTTTGATGTCTTTTTCTGACCGTGTTAATTTCGCACTGAGCCAGCAAACCATTAAATAAAATAGACCAATGATAAAAAGATTGCGCACTAAGTGCGCTTGATCTTGATAAAGTCCTTGTATCAGGTGGAAGCCTTTTTCGATTGAAAACCGAAAGGATCCGACAATGAGCCCCACGACGAGTCCAACAATAATTCCTCGTCCAACTTGGGATAATATAGTGCTCGAGGCAAAGGCAAATTCTTTCTTGGAACTGAGTGTTTCTGACTGTTCCTCCATAATCATTCCTTCTAACTTAACTTTCTTTTTCTCCTGAAACCAGTGATTTAACGGGTTCAAAGCTGATTCGGTGAATTGGGGTAACTCCTAGTTTTTCAAGTCCTTCTAAGTGTTTAGCTGTGCCATATCCTGCATTAGCAGCAAAATCATAGCCAGGGAACTGCTGATCGTATTCCTTCATCAATTCATCACGTGTCACCTTGGCTACTATAGAAGCTGCTGCGATAGAGAGGGAATTGGCATCTCCTTTGATGATGGAAGTTTGTGAAATGGGTAAATCCAGTTTCATGGCATCGATCAAAAGGTGCTCAGGTTGCGGACTGAGCTGGGAAATTGCTTCCTTCATGGCTAGTTTGGTTGCTTCATAGATATTGACCTGGTCGATGACCTGATTATCCATGATACCAATTCCGATTGATAGGGCTTGGTCTTGAACGGCTTGGAAAATCTCCAGATGTTTCTTTTTAGGAATTTTCTTGCTGTCGTTGAGGCCTTTAATCTTACAATTTTTAGGTAAAATAACGGCTGCAGCGACTACAGGTCCAGCAAGAGGACCACGACCGACCTCATCAACACCTGCAATTAAGGTCAATCCTTGTTTGTAAAGCTCTTTTTCATAGGAAAGCATGGATTCCAAACGAAGATCCTCATCCAATTCAGCTTGAATAGCCTTTTTACACTTGCTGATTTCCTTTTGAACTCCAGAGCGAGTATCCTTTTCAAGTTCTAAAAAAACAGGGTTATCTAAGTCCTTGACTGTAGCAAGGAGTTCTTTGATTTCTTTAATCGTCGCCATCGAGGTCATCCAATGTATCTAAGGTATAGTTACCGAGTTTGCCATCGCGGACTTCCTTCACGAAGAGACTGTAAAAGCGGTCATAGTCGTCACGGAAACCGAGGGCGCGGGTCATATCCATAATAATAACAGGCGCTTCTTCTTCAATTTTCATTTGTTTGAAGCGTTCAGCCAACTTTTCTGGATAATGTTCTTTGAAATAATTGATACCAAAAATAGTTACCTCATCCATAGGAAGCAACTGGTCTTTAATAGCTCCAGTCAAGGCCAACTTAAGCGCAACAGTTTCATCTTCAAATTTAGGCCAAAGAATCCCTGGCGTATCTAAGATTTCCAAGTCTTTGTTGGTTTTAAGCCATTGTTGCCCCTTGGTAACACCTGGTTTGTTGCCGACAACGGCAATCTTCTTACCAGCCAAGCGGTTCATGAGAGTTGATTTACCAGCGTTTGGAATCCCGATAATCATGGTACGCAAGGTTTCGATCTTGATACCACGTTCCTTCTGGCGAGAAATCTTATCAGCCATGAGCTTTTTGGCAGCATCTGTTACAACTTTAACAGTCACTTGCTCTTTAGAGTTGATAGCCAGCGTCTGGATTCCCTGTGATTCAAAATACTGACGCCATTCCTTGGTCATTGCTGAATCAGCCAAGTCCGCCTTGTTTAAAATCAAGAGTTTTGGTTTGTCACCAACAATCTTGGTCAACATAGGATTTTGACTAGATAGAGGTAAGCGTGCATCCACCAAAATCGTCACAAAATCAACAAATTTTAAATTTTCCTGCACCTGTCGACGCGCTTTAGACATGTGACCAGGAAACCATTGAATAGTAGCCATTGAGTTTTTTCCTTATAAAAATGTAATTAGTATAAATAGTGTTATTCTTATAATCTATTTTATCATAATTTGAGCGCTTTTGCATAGGCTTTTGGTTTTTTATAACATAGATATAACATAAAATAAATTATGTATTATGTTTGTGCTTCTGATTTTTTAATTAACAGAAAATATTCAACTTTTTCTCTATATTTTTTGGATAAAATAACACCTACCATGGCACTTCCACGGTAGGTGATACTCATATCAATAATCGTTCTAAAAATGGTTTGAGGCAGTTTAGGAGAATTCCTTCTATCCAGCTTTCCTGTGCTGAGGATAGATGGTCTGCCTCAAGGCTTTCTTTTAAAAAATCTCGGACTTGTTCTGGTGCGATTTCAAACTCAAAAGCTTTCATTTTATAGAAAAAGTCGATGAGATGTTCTGACAAATATTCGGTTGAAAAGGGAACTTCGCCACTTTTTCGATATTCTAATAATAGCCGAGCGAAGCGGGATTTTTCGTCAGGAAGCTCACGAAAATAGGAATTGAGGAGCCAGGTCTGCTTCTGCTTTCTTTCAACTGGATCCTGAGCTGCAATTCGTTGGTCTTTTTCCAACTCTTTTTGGTATTGTTTGGCCTTGATAGCCCGTTCTGTTCGATTTTTACCAAAAAGAATTTTCTCCCACTTGCGTTCTTCTTGAGTCAGGGTCTCTGTAAAGCCAAAGTAATCCTGATAAGCACGCTCTGCTGGACCCATGGCTAGGACTAGATTATCTGCATATTGCTTGGCAATTTTATCTCTTTTCTTACGCTCCTTCTCTGCCTGGATACGCAGTTCTTGTTCGTAGTCAATTTTTTCCTTTCCTAGCTTGACAAGGTAGAGTTGGTCATCTGGTTTTCCAAGTAAAAAGGGTTTGATACACTTTTCAAGGACTTCTTCCATCCGAGCCTTTTTCTTTGGCTCGGCCTTGGTCCAACTTCCTCCCTGAAAGACTTCTAGGAAAAGCTGGTAGTCTCTCTCAGGTGTGAACTGATTACCGCGATTGGGTTTGAAAACACCTTTTTCCCAGAGCCATTTTAGAAGTCGCTCGTCAAAATCACTTTTATTGACCTTGATTTTTTCCTTTTTCTGAGCTTTTCTGGTTAGATTTTCAACCTTTCTGAGCAGTTTTTCTTCCTCTTCCAATTGCTGGTCAAGGCTTAATCGATGAAAATGACGAACACAGTCGCTACCGATTGGAAAGAGGCGTTGGCCTGTGACACCGTTAAAGAGCTCATAAGCGTATTTGATGGCATTTCCACAGACACAATTGCTACGGCCGATACCGTTAAAAATCAAGGAAACTTCATTCCATTCCTTGGTAGCTTGTTCCCAAGTATCAGCTTTTGAAGCCTGTAAAACCGCATCGTGCAGGGATTTTCTAACTGGAAGTGTCATGAGGTCTCCTTTCTAGGTTTATACTTTTACAACTTGAACCTCGTCTTTACCGAGTAAAATCAAGTATTTTTCAATATTTTCAATCGAATAGGCTCGAGATAAAGCCTCTCCGTATAGGGCTAACTGACCGCGATAACGGTCTATGAGTTGACTTGGTTCATCATAGCGGTCTGTCTTGTAGTCGAACAGAACGATTCTGTCCTCGTAAAGTAGATAGCCATCAAGGATACCACGGACAACAAAGTCTTCTTGACTCTTGTGGTCTCGTTTGAGCATGGAGAAAGGTTGTTCACGATAGAGATGGTCGGTATTGGCAAGAATTTCTTGACCAAGTGCTGTGTCAAAGAATGCAAGAATTTTAGCAAGATTGATCTTGTCTTTGACAGCTGGGCTGGTTTGAACTTGTTGGAGAGTTTCTGTCAGGTTAGCAAGGGTTGGTCGCTGACTGAGGTCAATTCTCTGCATCAGTTCGTGGGTAGCACTACCAATTTCAGCTCCAGTTACCTTTTCTTTGCTTGAAAAATCTGGCAAATCAAAGCTGATTTTCTTGGATACTGACTGGCCTTGACTTGCAATCTCGACACCTTCCATATCCATAACTGGTTCGTAGAATTTCTTGATTTGACTTGGGGTTTGAACACTAGGTAACTCAATGGCTGCGCGATGAAGAGTATTATAAACTTCCACTTCTTTCAGCATTTCAAGAGCTTCTTTAATGGTTTCTGACTGACGATTGTCTGCTTGGGAGCTATCTTGGAGAGGACTCTTGTTTTCCAATTCTCCTATATCTTCTCTAGTTAGCTGATCTTCGCCAACAAAACGATAGCTAAAGTTGAGATTGTCCTTGGCAAACACTTTGCTGATAGCCCACACCCAATCTTGGAAATTCTTGGCTTGGAGTCTAGTACTGCTATCTAGTTTTCCATTTTTAGCTGCTGGGTATTCCTTGGCTTCCAGCTTTTCACGAGATCCCTTGCCGACAAGATAGAGCTTTTTCTCAGCCCGCGTCATGGCAACATACAGCAGACGCATCTGCTCAGAATAGCTTGCCAGCTGTAATTCCTCTTCATTCTGTATATAGGTTAGGCTAGGAATGGAGAGTTTGATGGTTTTAGGATAATGAGCTTCCACTGCTCCTGTCCCCATTTTGGCAATGTATTTGACACCTAGTCCATTTTTACGGCTGAGAATGACTTCTGACATGCTGTCTTGTTTATTAAAATCCTGATCCATATTGAGAATAAAGACGTAAGGAAACTCCAGTCCTTTACTCTTGTGAATGGTCATGAGTTCTACAGCATCCTTGGGCGGTGCGACAGCCACGCTCGCAAGATCGTGCTGTGCTTCCAAGACTTGGTCAATCATACGAATAAAACGCGACAAACCTTTGAAATTGCTCTTTTCAAATTGGTCAGCACGCAGTGCTAGGGCATAGAGATTAGCCTGTCTAGCAGGACCATTTGGCAAAGCTCCAACATAGTCATAGTAAAAACGGTCGTTGTAAATCTTCCAAATCAGGTCATAGAGGGAGTGAGTTTTGGCATACAAGCGCCAAGAATCCAAGGTATCCATGAATTGCTTTAGTTTTTCAGCTAGTGTTGAATGAATTAACTCTTTCTGGCTTGTTGCCTGTGTTTGAGCATTGACCAGTTTCTCATAGAGATTCTCTTGGACTTTATCCTCTGCTTTCTGAAGAGACAAACGTGCTAACTCGTCCTCGTCAAAGCTAAACATTGGAGACTTCATAAGGGCAACCAAGGCATAATCTTGTAGGGGATTGTGAATAACACGAAGGGTGTCCAGCATGACTTGTACTTCTAAGGATTGAAGATAATTGTTCTGCTCACCGTCGGTTTTGACAGGGATTCCATATTCAGACAAGGCAAGAAGAATCTGGTCATTTCGACTGCGGCTGGAAGTCAAAAGGGCAATTTCCTTAAAAGCAACGCCTTTTTCCTGATGGAGTTTAAGGATTTCTTTGATAACTAGACGCATTTCCCCTGTTAATTTCGTTTCTGCTTGGTCCTCTTCTTCCTCTTGCCCGCTGTCGTCCTTATCGTAGAGGAGAAATTCTGCCTTGTTGTCTGGATTAGGAGTTAGTTTGCTATTGGCAAAAACAAGCTGGTGCATACTGTCATAGTTGATTTCGCCGACCTCTTGGTCCATAAGGCGTGCAAAAACATCATTGGTTGCTGACAGCACTTCTGAACTGCTACGGAAATTTTCCTTGAGGAGAATCAACTTGCCTTCTTGAGGATTTTGCGCATAGCGTTGGAATTTCTCATTGAAAATCTGCGGATCTGCCTGACGGAAACGATAGATAGATTGCTTGATATCTCCCACCATAAAGCGATTGTGACCATTAGACAGCAATTCCAACATCCGTTCTTGAATGTGGTTGGTATCCTGATACTCATCGACCATGACTTCGTGGAAGCGCTCCTGATAAGCCTCACGAACTTGTGGGAAATTTTCTAAAATCTCAATGGTAAAATGGCTGATATCAGCGAATTCAAAGGCATTTTCCTGACGTTTTCGCTGACGATAAGCCTCAACAAAATCACTCATAAATGTTTGAAAAGTCTTAGCTAGTTCCCATGTGTCTCCATGATAACGTTCTTGATAGTCGAGAATCGTTATCTGGTCTGACAGTTGTCCTAGTTTAGCAAACTGGCTCTTTCTCTCTTCGTTGTAAGCATCAGCCAGAAGCTTCAAATCAGCCTTACGACTCGCATTGGTCAGAGCCCGACCATTTTTCTCCTTAGAGATGGAGACAACACGCGCAAGCACTGCTTGATAAGCCTGACTATTGGACTCCTGATTTAAGGAGCCAATTTCATCCAAAATTAATTGAAGATTCTCTAGATAAGCAGCCTTTGGAAACTCCTTGGCATCATTATCCAGATGATAACGGAAAAAGCTTTCCAAATCCCAAAGGGCTTGCTGGATTTGCTTAGTCAGTTTTTCTTTTTCACTAGTAAAATCAGCTTTTTCAAAGCCTTTGAGGAAAGAGTTCTTCAGCCATTTCTGAGGATTGCTGGTGGATTGGAGGAAGTCATAGATTTTGTAGACTTGCTGGCGCAGACCACGTTCATCCTTGCCACGCCCAGCAAAGTTTTTCAGCAGATGACTAAAGTTCTCTTTCTGTCTACCTTGGTAATGTGTTTCAAAGACATCGTGGAAGACTTCATTTTTTAGAAGGAGTTGCTCGCTTTGATTTTGTAAAATACGGAAATTAGGGGCAATATCAATCAGATAGCCATGTTTGCCAAGGAATTTTTGTGTGAAAGAGTCCATGGTACCAATGGCAGCGTTGGGTAGGTCTGCCAACTGACGTCCTAAGTGTTGTTTGAGGTCGACATCATCCGTTTCTTGGATTTGTTGGCTGATTTTTTTCTCCAAACGTTCCTTAAGTTCTGTGGCAGCCTTAACCGTAAAGGTTGAGATAAAGAGTTGAGAAATTTCCACACCACGCGCTAACTGATCCAGAATACGCTCAGCCATGACAAAGGTCTTCCCAGAACCAGCTGATGCTGAAACTAGGATATTTTGCCCTGCTGTATAAATGGCTTCGATTTGCTCGGCTGTTTTCTTTTGTTCCTTGCTCGAATGCGCTTCTGCTTCTTGCAATTTTTGAATTTCTTCCTCAGTTAAAAAGGGAATGGGCTTCATCGATTCAACTCCTCTCTTATTTTTTCAAACCAAGCTTGCTTGAGTTTTTCTCCGACCAGACGTTTGCCATCAGCTAAGTCCAACTTCTCTAGGAAACGGGCTTGACCTAAGTGGTAATTGGCTTCAAATCCTGTGATTGCTTGATGTTGCTGAACATATGGGGCAATACTTCGGCCATTTTCGGTATAGGGATTGATGGCGAATTGCCCTTCTAAAATCTTCTCAGCTGCTTTCTTGTAAAGATGGGCATTGTAGTCCAGTAGGAGCTGGAATTCCTCATCTGTCAGCTGATTGGACTTGCTTTTGTTGTAAAATTCGCCCAAATGACTGCTTTCTTTTTCCCAAAAGAGGCCTTGGTATTTCATAGACTTGCTGGCTTCTACCACTGCTCCTGCTAGATTTTTAACAGCCATCAGAGATTGGACTGGTTCAGCCATTTCCAAGTACATGGCGCCGAAAAAGTTCTGCTCCCCCTCTCTTTTTAGGGCAGCAAGATAGGTTGGTAACTGGGAATTGAGGCCATTAAAGAAATGAGGAAACTGGAACTGAGTTAGACTCGACTTGTAGTCTACCACTCCTATCGCCCCATCAGCTTTCAAACGATCAATACGGTCAACCTTGCCTCGTACAAAGACACTGCGACCATCGTCCAATTGAATAAAGGCCTGCTCTTTCCCACCAAAATTTGCCTCTTCTTTGATGGTTTCGATAGCTGGATTGTGACGAAGAATATGGCCAGTCGTCCGTGCCACATCAAGCAGAACTTCCTTGGTGAACTGGGCTTCCAAACTTTCCTGATAAATAGCTTCAAATTCGCGTTCCTGACTGGTTTCTTGGATAGCCTGTTCCAAACGTTGATCAAAGGAATCTTCTTCAGGCAACTGCAAGGCCCGTTCAAAAATACGGTGCAAGAAATTCCCATGACTACGAGCATCTGGTCGCAGACGCAATTCCTCCTGCAAGCCTAAAACATAACGGAGGAAATAACTGTATTGGTTCCGGTAAAACTCCGTCAAACCAGAGGTAGACAGGTAAAACTCCTGATCAACTGGATAGAGAGCCTGTAAGGTATCCTTGGTCAACTGCTTACTGCTTGGACTGGTTGGGAGGGCTGGATTTTCCAGACCTTGCTGTTCTAGTTTTTTACCCATGACACGCGACAGAACCTTGACAAAGGTCAAATCTTGCCCCCTATCACTCGTATCGCCCTGCTGGTGATAGGCAACCAGACTAGACAAAAGACTGTGATATGACCCCATATCTTCCTTAGACAGCCCTTTGTGATTCATCCTCTTCTCTTTCCGACTAAATCCAAAATGGACCAGCTCTTGAAGATAGGCAGATTCCTTACTTTCACTTTCATTAAAAAGGCTTGGAGCCGACAAGACCAACTCTTTACGTGCAGAATTGACCAAGGAAAGCATAGTATAGCGATTTTTCTTGAGATTTTCACTGCTGGCAATCAGTAATTGAACACCTTCCTCTGTCGCTTGGTTTAAGCTTTGTCTTTCTTCATCAGTCAAAAGACTGGTGTTTTGCGCTATTTTTGGTAAATTGTCCTGAGTCAGCCCTATGGCATAGACAAAGTCAGCAGTAAGTGGCGCAATCAAATCATAGCTTTGCACCAGAACGGTGTCTACGGTTGCTGGAATAGTACGGTACTGAGATAGGCTCATCCCAGAATGGAGCAAGGCTAGGAAATCCTCCAGACTAACCTGTGAACCAGCAAAAACAGTCGCAAATTGTTCTAAAATATGGCAGAAGGCTTTCCAAACTTCGGCTTGTCTTTCCTGTTCAAGAGTTTCCATAGTGGCTGTCAAATTTTGCAACTGCTTGGTCACCGCTCCTTCTTTTAGAAAGACATTCCACTTTTGCAAGAGATTTTCTGCCTTCTGCTTTCGGCTGGCAAATAGGGTTTCAAGAGGTGTTAAAATACGCAGACGAAGAGCATTCAAGCGTTTCAAATCAAATTTTCCATGGTGGGATTTGGTGAAGGTTTGCTGAAAGGATGGCAAGCCATTGATACCAAGATAGCGGAGATATTGCTCAAAAGCATCAATATCAGCTTGTCTAAGGTCGGTATACAAACCTGTTCTGAGGAGGTTTATCAAATCCTCCTGACGAAAACGGTAGCGTTTTAAAGCCAAAATAGACTCGACAAACTGTGTCAAAGGGTGGTGCGCCATGGATTCGCTTCTACCAAGATAAAAAGGAATCTGATACTGATCAAAAATCGTTTTTAGAGATAACTGGTAAGAAACCACATCTCCCAAGAGAATACGAAAATGCTTGTAACTAAGGTCTGAGTTCTCATGCAATTTCTGACGGATACTACGGGCAACTAACTCCAACTCTTCTTTTTGCGTCAAACAAGACCAGATTTGCAGATTTTCTCGGTCATTATCATCGATCTCCAAAGTAAGGTCTGAAAAGTCATAAGAAGACTCCAGCAAACGAGAGGCCTTGTCAAAGCTATCCATCTTCTCATGAGTTTGAGAACAGTCCTGTGCAGGAGTTTGGTATTTAGAGGCTAGATGATGGAGAAACTCCACACTAGCTTGGTAGAGATTTCCCTCGCTAAAAGGGCTGGTATAGGCTTTTTTACTAGTATAAGCCCCGATTACAATCTCAACACCCTTGCCATGAAGTAGGTCCACAATCCGCTCTTCCTCAGCAGAAAAACGAGTAAATCCATCAATAACCAAGGCGATTTGAGTAAAATCACTACTTACCTTGTCATTCTCAATAGCCTCAATCAAATGGGACAACTGACTCCCCTGAGCCAACTGGCCTTGATTGAGATAGGCGGTTACTTTCTCAAAAATCAAGAGTAAATCTGCTTGCTTGTCCTCGTCTGTCAAACTCTCCAAGTCCAAAAAACTCATCTGAGCAGTCGTCATCTCGTGATACAGCTCAATCAACTGCTGGATAAACTGAGGATCTTGCTTAATTGCGCCATAAACATGCAAGTCCTTGGGGTCCAGTTCCGCAAGGCGTTTATAAAAGGCCATCCCAAGACCGATGTCATCAAGACTGGTCTTGGCAGGCAAGTCATTCAAGACCAGATAACGAGCCATTTGAGCAAAGCGCGTGACGGTAATCGCAAAAGAAGCCTGCTGGGACAAGCATTCCAGCACGGCGCGTTCCTTTTCAAAAGAAAGAGAGTTGGGAGCGATGTAGAAGACCCGCTTGCCAGCAGCAACTAGCTCTTCCGCCTCTCTGGTTAGAATTTCTGTCAAAGAAGTCCGAATATCAGTATAAAGTAATTTCATCTCTGCCTCGTTGGAATTTTTCATTACCTTTTATTATACCATTTTTTAATTAAGCAATCCTGTAAATAATCAGTTCTTGTTCATCTATTGAAAAGAAAATGCCGGAAAGTTCCGACATTGTTTTAGTAAGCTAACTTCCTGAAAATAGGAGTAACCACAAGTTCCAGAAGGCAGTGATATTGATGAGGATATGAACCACTATTGGATAGTAGAGAGTTTTTGTCATGCGATACAATATAGCCAAAATAAGACCTCCACTAGCATAAATGAAAAAGGCAAGAGGTGTTAAAGCGAAATTGATATGAATACAACCGAAAATAATGGCAGAAAGCAAGATATCTCCGTACCAAGGTGAGTTTTTGAAAAAGGTTGTCATAAGCACACCGCGATAAATCAATTCCTCAGAAATAGGGCCGATGAAGCAAACTATGAGCAAGAAATAGGGTAATTCCTGTCTCCCTATCATTTCTATCGTTTCATTCAAAGAAATTTGATTTGAAGACGAGGGTATGAAATAAGACAAGAGGAGGTCCGACATATACAAAATGATGTAGCCCAGTAAAAGGTAGATAAAGTACCTCGGCTGCCACTTGAAATGAAAAGTTTTCTTTCCTGCAAAAACTAGTAGGTAGATGACTGCTGACAAAAGAACTCCACTCTCCATCAAAAGCAAAATCTGAAAAAACTCACGACTTGCTGGTAGATAGGGCTTTGTGAGGTGGTTAAAAAGCCTCCAAAACCAAGTTGATTTGTAAAAAATTAAGGACAATGCTAGTAAAATTTGAATAATCCGTTTTTTCATATTAAATCCTCTGTTTTCCTTGATAAGCTTACAAAATACTTGATTGAATCACAAATTTAGTATAGCATATCTTTTCAAAATATCCTCTTCAAATCATGAATTGTCATCAAAACATCCTAAACTGTAAAATCAGTTAGCCACTATCCTTTTACCATTATCTTCTCCAAAATATGCTATAATAATACCAAAAGATAAAGAAGGAAGTCTTATGATTAAACTACTTGCCTTGGATATGGACGGAACCCTCCTCAATGAAGCCAAGGAAATCCCACAAGCCCACATTACTGCTATTCACCAAGCTATTGAAAAAGGTGTCAAACTGGTTCTCTGTACAGGACGCCCGCTCTTTGGTGTCCTCCCCTACTATAAAAAACTGGGGCTTGACCTCCAGAATGAGTATGTGATTGTTAACAACGGTTGTTCAACTCACCAGACTAGTGACTGGGGGCTAGTTGACTGGCAAGAACTTAGTCCAGCAGACATCGAATACCTCTATGACCTAGCTGAAAAAAGTGATGTGCAGTTGACTCTTTTTGATGAGGAGCATTATTTTGTCCTCGGTGGCAAGCCCAATGAAATCATTCAAAATGATGCTAAGCTAGTCTTTTCAGACCTGACTGAAATTTCTCTTGAGGAAGCCACCAGTGGCAAGTACCGGATGTTCCAAGGTATGTTTTTAGGAACAGAGAGCCAAACAGACGATTTTGAGCAGCGTTTTGCTGAGGAACTCTGCCAACGATTTAGCGGAGTTCGTTCGCAGCCTGTTATCTATGAAGCCATGCCACTTGGAACGACAAAGGCTACTGCTCTTTCTCGACTAGCAGATATTTTGAAGATTGAGCCATCAGAAATTATGGCCATGGGCGATGCTAATAACGATATCGAAATGCTCCAGTTTGCAGGACTTGGCATTGCTATGGGAAATGCCAGCGACTATGTCAAATCCCTAGCTGATGATGTTACAGCCAGTAACGAAGAAGACGGCGTTGCGCGTGCGATTGAAAAATATATTTTATAATTAAGAAGCCCAGTTCATGTCAACTGGGTTTTGATATTTAAGAATTCCTAAAACTTTAGAAACTCTTTAGAAATGCTTGAGCTTTCTTTGATTTCTATGCTTTATACTAAAGTTATCAAAATAAATCAAAAGGAGAGAATCATGAAAACAGTACTTGATATTCATGGATTGTCTAAAAACTTTACCAAACAAGCTATTCTTCAGGATCTTCATCTAACCATAAGAGAGGGAGATATTTATGGGCTTATAGGGAAGAACGGAGCTGGGAAAACCACCTTGATAAAAATTATTACGCAACTACTGTTTGCGGATAAAGGAACTATTTCCCTCTTCTCCAGCAAAACGGAAAATGAGTGGACCAAGGCTCTATCTCGAGTAGGTTCAGTAATCGAATCACCTGTAGCTCATAATCACTTAACAGCCTATCAAAATCTGAAATATTACTGTATGATTCGTCATATTCCAAATGCTGATCAAGTCATTCGAGAAACGCTGGACTATGTAGGCTTGTCAGATACAGGTAAAAAAGTCTTTCGAGATTTCTCTCTTGGAATGAAACAAAGACTTGGGATCGCCATTGCCCTTCTATCTAAACCAGACTTCTTGATTTTAGATGAACCTATCAACGGTCTCGACCCAATCGGTATCAAAGAGTTTCGACTCATGATTCAACGGCTCAATCAAGAAAAAGGAATCACCATTCTCATCTCTAGCCATATCTTGTCAGAACTCTATCTCGTAGCAAATCGCTTTGGTATTTTAGATCAAGGCAAGATTATCCGTGAAATCAGCAAAGCTGAATTTGAAACACTAAGTGAGGATTATATTGTCCTTAAGACAGCTGACCAAGAGAAAGCTTGCCAAGTATTGAAAGAACAAATCCAGCTCCAGTTCAAGGTTGTCAATCCTGAAAACGAAATCCACATCTTTGGTCAGGAACAAGATGTCAAACAGATTCTTAAGGAATTAACCTTGGCAGATGTCGCTATTGACGAGATTTACTACGCCCGTCAAAACCTAGAAGAATACTTCACTCAATTGGTCGAATAGGAGGAAAATCATGATACATACCATTCAAGCAGACTTTTACCGTCTTTTCCGTTCCAAAGGATTCTGGATTACAGAGTTCATTCTCTTTGTACTCATGTTAATGGGGGCTGTTTTTGGGGCTACTGGCCATCTGATGGCAATTCAGACAGAAGAGCCAGACATTCCAACCCATGGTTGGGACGGTGTACAAGCCCTGATTAACGCATCTAGTCAAGGTTCAAACCTCGTTTTTCTCTGTATTGTTCTAACTTGTCTAGTTCTCGGTGTTGATTTAATCGGAAAGCTCTATAAAAATAGTTTGACAGTAGGGATTTCTCGTACAGAGTTTTTCCTTGCCAAAGCCTTTGTACTGACTTGTATTGCACTTTTGCAAGTTATCATCAGTCTTGTGATTGCCTTTATTCCAGCAACTATCTTAAATGGATTTGGAACCATGCCTGATGGCTTTATTGGCAATCTACTGATAACCATTTCCCTTCAATTCCTTTGCCTCCTTGCTTGGCTTTCCATTGTTTCCTTCATTCTCTATGTTAGTCATTCTTATCTTGCTGTATTTATTGGTTATTTGGTCAGCTCTATCTTACTTTCTATGCCAATGCTCATTTTTCCAAATATCAAAATTTTGCCATATTTATCATTGCAGTTTTTCTATGCTATGACTGCTAATAGTGAATCCATTTTCTATACACTTATAGTTACCTTAGCTGTTATTCTAATCTTTAATCTAAGTGGACTGGCAGTTTTCAAAAAGAAAAGTCTATAAAAAATGACCTCCTCTAGCCTACAGAGGAGGTTCCTTTCGTTAAAAATAAATGAAAACTGACAACCACTGGCCATCTGTGCTTAGTTTCATCTCTGCACCGAGAAGATGGCATAATTCCTCAGTGATATAAAGACCTAAACCAGAGGATTCTTCCGTATCAGATAGATTTTCAGAATAAAAACGGTTGCTGAGATTTTCTATTTTTTTGATGGGCTGTTTGACAAGGTTTGCAATCTCTAAGACAAGCTGTTCCTTTTCCTTTCTCAAAGATAGCCGCGCTTCTTCCTTGCCATGCTTGAGGACATTTCCAAGCAAATTTTGTAAAATTCGATCCAGCAAGTCTTCATCGGTCCTCATTTTTAAACCAGCTTCAACCTTGAAATCAAGCGTGATATTTGCCGCCTGAAAAACATCATAATAAGCCAGAGTCTTTTTGGTAATAAAAGCTGAAAGGTCTACTTCTTCCAGTTTTGGTTTGACAGCTCCTTCCATCAAACGACGGTATTCTAGGAGAGCCTCTAAACGTTTAGAAACTAAATCAAGATGCTGGGCGATTTTTTGTAAGGTTTCTGCTTTGTCTTCAGGGGACTTCATCAATTGTTGGGTGTAGCCTGATGCGATAGTCAAAGGTGTCCGAATATCATGAGCGATATTGCTGATGGCCATATCCAGAGTCTGCTTTTCCCTTTTCATCACCAACCGAGATTGTTCCACTTCTTGAAATAGATTTTCAATTTGCTGGTAGAGATGTAAAAAATGTTTGGAAAAAATGCTGACTCCAACTCTTTTCATACTACCCGTGAGAATCTTGTCTTCAATCTGTTGACTCAAGTTTTTAAGTGCTAGATGGTAGCGAATCAATGAAATCAATAAAATAATTAGGAGAACCAGTAGGGCAAAGATTATCATGTAGGTCATTGCTTATCTCCTTTTAATCTTACCCCAACGCCCCAGATGGTTTCAATATATTCTTGATTTGGGTCAAGCTGGTTTAATTTTTTACGAAGATTACTCAAATGCGTATTGAGGGTATTATCTCCAGGTAGGTAGCTATCCTCCCAGACCAATTCATAAAGTTCCTCCTTGGTGAAGATCTTCTTAGGATGTTTGAGGAGAGTTTGGAGAATCAAGCATTCTTTCTTAGCAAGGCGAATGGTTTCCTGACTATTTTTGATTTCAAAACTTTCCGCATCGAACTGGATATTTTTCAAGTTTTGTGGCAGATTTTCAGTTTTTCCTAGTTCCATAGGCTGTTTTTCTACACTTTGGCGTAACTGAACAGTAACTCTGGCAAAGACTTCGTCCAAATCAAAAGGTTTGACTATGTAATCATTGGCACCGTCTAAGAGGTATTGACTGATTAACTTCTTATCGCTCAAAGCCGTTAGCATAATGACTGGAGTTTGACTTTGTTCCCTGATGGCTTTTAAAACCTGATCCCCATTTTTCCCAGGAAGCATGATATCTAGCAGAACGAGTTCAATCCCACCTTGGTCAAAACGCATGATTCCTTCTGTACCGGAAAAGGCTTGAATTACCTCATGTTCCTCAGTAAGAAGTGCTCGTAAAATCTCTTGAATGTCACTATTGTCTTCAATAACCAATATCCTAGCCATAAATACCAACCTTTCTGCAACTATTATAGCATGTTTTATTGATAAAGCTTAAACAGAAAAGCTCCTCGCAGAAAAGCGCGAGAAAGCCTTAGAGGGTTAAAATATAAAATCCACTTGCTAGATGACCTAGTATCCTTATAGTTGAAAAAAAGAAGTTAGTCTAGCAGAATGAATCTTTCATTTCTCTCCTACTAGTCCGTAATCCGTTGATACATTTCTGGTCTTCTATCTCGAAAGAGTCCCCAGTTTAGGCGTTCGCTTGCTCCCTTGTCTAGGTCATAAGTTGCTAAAAGAACAGCTTCTCCTTGTCTTTCAGCTCGCTCTAGAATAGCGCCTGTTTCATCTGTCATAAAGGATGAACCGTAGAAGTCAAGGTTGGAACTCTGCCCACCATTGTCCTCACTAGGAATGACTTCCTCCAAACCATAACGATTGGCTGCAATAACTGGAACAATATTTGCTGCTGCGTGTCCTTGCATGGTACGCTGCCAATGACCACAACTATCCGTATCCAAAATTGGCTCTGAACCGATGGCTGTAGGATAAAAGAGCAATTCAGCACCATTTAACGCAAGACAGCGCGCTGTTTCAGGGAACCATTGATCCCAACAGATACCGATCCCAATCTTGGCATAGCGCGTATCCCAGACCTTGAAACCAGTGTT
Source organism: bacterium (assembly GCA_905221185.1). Lineage (GTDB taxonomy): Bacteria > Bacillota > Bacilli > Lactobacillales > Streptococcaceae > Streptococcus. The sequence goes on from CAJNCE010000004.1 coordinate 63,361, forward strand.
ACCAGGCGTGAAATAAAATTTTTCTTGATAATAATGGTCATCTGGTATGTGGGTCTTCCGATAAACACCCAGCACTTCCCCATCTGCATCAATGACAGCAATAGAGTTATACAAGACATTGCCATCTTTTTCATAGAAACTGATTGGTAAAACAACCTGTAGTTCCTTAGCAAGCACCTTAAAATGCTGAATGGCGGTATTTTCTGTCACCGACTGGGCATACTGGTAGTAGTCATACTGACGTTCCTGACAGAAATAGGGACGTTCAAACAACTCGGGTAAGAGAATGATTTGTGCGCCTTGGTCTGCAGCTTGTCGAACTAAACGCTCTGCGGTTTGGATATTTGTTGCCACATCCTTAGCACATTTCATCTGAATGGCTGCAACTCTTACATTTCTCATCTTTTTCTCCTATTCTGGGATTTGTTGGGTGATACAGTGGATATTGCCACCACCTAATAGAATATCTCTAGCTGGTATACCAACAACTTTACGGTCCGGGAAACACTTGCTGAGGATATCTAAGGCTACTTGGTCGTTTGCATCCTCAAACTGCGGAACCAAGACATCCTTGTTGGCGATATAAAAGTTTACATAGGAAGCCGCAAGCCTTTCACCTGCATAGCGCTCTTCTTCTCCTTCTTCATAGATGTAGCCTGGTAAATCCTCTTCTGTCACAACTTGTCGAACTGCAGGGATAGGCAATTTATGAATGATAAAGGGACGCCCTTTTGCATCTGTTTCTTGCTCTAAGAGCTCTAAATCAGCTACTGACATGGCATATTGGGGATCGTTTTGATCATCTGTCCAAGCCAAGACAAGCTCTGCAGGACCAACAAAAGCAGCAACATTGTCAACGTGTTCATTGGTTTCATCCTGATAAATACCATAAGGCAGCCAGATAACTTTTTCAGCACCAAGGCACTCTAATAAGGTGTTTTCGATTTCCTCTTTACTGAGATGAGGATTACGCCCAGGGCTCAGAAGACAACTTTCAGTCACAAGAATGGTTCCTTGACCATCGCTATGTATCGCTCCGCCTTCCAGTACAAAAGGCTTGGCATCGTAAACAGGAATTTCCAAGGACTCAGCAAAACGACTGGCTACTTGGTCATCATCTTCATAATCTTGATAAAGACCATCAACAGCACCACCCCAAGCATTGAAAGACCAATCTACCACCAACTTTTCCCTTTTATCATTAAGGAGAATAGTCGGACCTGTATCACGCGCCCAGGCATCATTTGTTGGAATATCTAGATAAACGACCTGGTCTCCAAGATAGGATTGAGCTTCATATAGATAGTTATCCTCTACCAAAAGATAGACTGTTTCCCCTTGGGCAATGGTTTTGATAATCTGGCTAAAAGCTGTTTTTGCAGCCTTGCCTTGAAAGGGCCATGAACCTGGTCGAGTCGGCCATATCATGAGGGTACCATGGTGTGGTTCATACTCTGCTGGCATGCGATAGCCTGCTTTTTTCGGAGTTTCTATCATGATAATCTCCCTTTAAAGTCTTGATAGCCGAAGGCTTTGACCAAGCTGCAGTCTCCCTGTTCGTCCATGAGATAGAGACTTGGCAAGACAATACCGTTAAAGGTATTATTTTTGACAAAGGAATAAATGGCCATATCTTCAAAATAAAGTCTATCACCGATTTGGACTGGATTTTCAAAGCTATAATCACCAATCACATCGCCCGTCAGACAAGTATTGGAAGAAAGTCTATAGGTATGGGCTTTTTCCTGTGCCTCAAAGCCGTTTCTCAAAGGTGGACGATAGGGCATCTCAAGTACATCAGGCATATGGCAGGTCGCAGAGGTGTCTAAAACCAAGATTTCCATACCGTTTTCGACAATATCCAATACTTCAGTTGCTAGATAACCCGCATTAAGCGCAATGGCTTCACCCGGCTCGATATAGATTTCAAGATTGTAAGTTTCTCGGATACGCTTGATTTCTGAAATCAGCAAACCTACATCGTAACCTTCTCTTGTGATGTGGTGTCCTCCACCCATATTGAGCCATTTAACTTGATGCAAATAGGAACCAAACTGCTCTTCTACTGCTTTCAAAGTTGTCTCTAAATCATCTGCTCCCTGTTCGCAAAGGGTATGAAAATGAAGTCCGTCAACCAAATCCAGCAAATCACTAGGAATTTTATCTAGTGTCACGCCAAAGCGAGAACCTTGTGCACAAGGGTCATAGAGCGCGTGATCTCCTTGGGTCGAACACTGAGGGTTGAGGCGCAAACCAATACTGATACCAGCATCTCGACAACGCGGACCGTGTTTACGCAACTGTCTCTCTGAGTTAAAGACGATATGGTCCGTTATCTCCAGCAATTCCTCCAAGTCTGCATCCTTGAAAGCAGGCGCAAATACATGGACTTCTCCTGGAAATTCTTCCCTTGCCAATTTGGCCTCATAGAGTCCACTTGCTGTCGTACCAGATAGATACTGGCTAATCAAGGGATAGGTTTTATAAAGGGAATAAGCCTTTTGGGCAAGCAAAACCTTGCAGCCGGCTTCTTCTTGTACATATTGTAGAATGCGGCAATTGACTTCTAACTTGGCCAAGTCAATGACATAGGCTGGTGTTGGTACTTGTTCTAACTTCATTAGTCCACCATTTGCGGATTTTCAACCACAACCCATGGCAAACCATACTCATTCAAAGCTTCCATGAATGGATCTGGATCCAATTCTTCAAGGTTATAGACTCCGGGTTGTTTCCAAGTTCCGTTCATAACTAATTTTGTCCCAATCATGGCTGGAACTCCTGTTGTGTATGAAATTGCTTGTGAACCAACTTCAGCGTAACATTCCTGATGGTCGCAAACATTGTAGATATAGATAGTCTTTTCAACGCCGTCTTTGACACCTGTAAAGATACAACCGATATTGGTTTTTCCAACAGTGAGTGGGCCAAGGCTGGCAGGATCTGGAAGCAAGGCTTTCAAGAATTGGATTGGTACAATTTCTTGTCCGTTAAAGTTAATGGCATCTGTACGAAGGAGACCAACGTTTTCCAAGCATTTCATATGTGTTAGATAAGATTGACCAAAAGTCATAAAGAAACGAATCCGTTTAACGCCTGGAATGTTCTTAGCCAATGATTCAATTTCTTCATGGTGAAGGAGATACATATCTTTTTGTCCAACTTGAGGAAAATCATACTCGCGCTTGATTGACATAGCTTCCACTTCGACCCATTTTCCATCTTCCCAGTAAGAACCTGGCGCAGAAACCTCGCGTAGATTGATTTCTGGGTTAAAGTTTGTTGCAAATGGATAACCGTGGTCACCACCATTACAGTCTAAAATGTCGATATAGTGGATTTCATCAAAGTAATGTTTGAGTGCATAAGCTGAAAAGACGCTGGTTACACCTGGGTCAAAACCAGATCCAAGAAGAGCTGTCAAGCCTGCTTTTTTGAATTTTTCTTGATAAGCCCATTGCCATGAGTAGTCAAAGTAGGCAGTAAAACCAAGTTCCTTGCAGCGTTTTTCGTAGATAGCACGCCATTCTGGGTCTTCTGTGTCTTCAGCCTCATAGTTGGCCGTGTCAATATAGTGAACACCTGTTGCCAAACAAGCGTCCATAATTGTTAAATCTTGATATGGTAAAGCTACGTTCAAAACAGCTTCTGGTTTGTAGCTTTCAATCAGGGCAATCACTTCTTCAACCTTGTCAGCATCAAGGGCAGCTGTCTCAATCTTTGTACTTGTTTTACCTTCTAATTTAGCCTTTAAGTCATCGCATTTTGACTTGGTACGGCTAGCAATCATAATCTCTGTAAAGGTTTCGCTATCTTGGCAAATCTTTGAAATAGCAACTTGGGCAACGCCCCCACATCCAATAACTAATAAACGACTCATTTTTTTCCTTCCTCTTCTTCTAAAATGTCTTCTACATACTTGGGCAACATAAAGGCTCCTACATGTAAGTTCGCAGTGTAGTATTCTGTGAAAAGCTGGCGTTTTTTCCAGCCTTCCTTGTCAAAATCTTTGACAGGGTGGTATTTTTTCGATGCAAATCCAAACAACCAATAGCCAGCTGGACTGGTTGGGATGTGGGCCTGATAGACCCGACTGATTGGAAAGGCTTGATTGACCTTGCGGTGCATACTTCGGCAAGCCGACTCATCCTCGTCAAAGAAGGGACTCCCATGCTGATAGATCATGATACCATCTTCCTTTAGAGCTCGATAACTATTGCCGTAAAATTCCTTGGTAAAGAGTCCCTCCGTATGGCCAAATGGATCTGTCGCATCGTTGATGATAATATCGTAATCATCTTCGCAGTTTCGCAAAAAGCGTAGCCCATTTTGGTAGTAAATGGTAACACGAGGATCGTCTAGCCCCGCAGCAAAGTCTGGGAAATACTCACGGCAAACTTCAACCAGCATCTCATCTGGTTCTACAATATCGATTTGTTCCAATTCTGGATACAGTGTCAAAACTTGGGCAACACCGCCGTCTCCACCACCTAAAACCAAGACTTTTTTTGGATTGGAGTGGACAGCCATGGGAACATGAACGGTCATTTCATTGTAGACAAAATCATCCGCATCTGAGAATAAAACATGCCCGTTTAAAATCAAAATTTTTCCAAAAGCTGGCGTGTCCAAGACTTCGATATCCTGCCATTCACTTTTACCAGCGTAGAGTTGCTTGGCTGTTCTCAGGGACAATTTCACATCTGGAGTATGAACTTCAGAAAACCATAAATCCATCTAGATCTCCTTTCTCTTAATGACGTTGATGTGATTGACCTCTGGATCTTCCGTCCCTTGAAGGGAGCAACCACGTTCCTTGGCAAATAGGATATAATCCACAATTTCTCGTGTAATGCGTTCACCTGGTGCTAGGATTGGAATTCCTGGAGGATAGCACATGACAAATTCCCCACAGATCTGTCCAACAGACTCATCCAAGGTTAAACTTCTTCTCTCTGAATAAAAGGCTTCCTGAGGAGACAGCACTAACTCGGGCTGAATATATTCTCCAGCTATCAAATCTTTTCCATCTCTTGAGTAGAGTCTCTTGATATCCGCCAAAGCACCGACCAGACGCTCGATATCTTGGATGCGGTCGCCAATGGAAATATAAGCCAATATGTTCCCAATATCCCCAAATTCAATTTGAATGTCGTATTCATCTCGCAAGAGGTCATAAACCTCTATCCCTGTTAGCCCTATTCCCTGAGTGTAAACGGACAGCTTGGTCACGTCAAAATCCCAGACCGACACACCATCTATTAACTCTTTTGAGTAGGCATAGTAACCACCGATAGCATTGATCTCACGACGAGCATACTCTGATAATTCAATGACCTTTTCAAACGACTCTTTACCACGAAGGGCTAAGTTACGACGTGAAATATCTAGACTAGCCATCAACAAGTAAGAGGCAGATGTTGACTGGGTAAGATTGATAATCTGACGAACGTACTCAGGATTCATCTGCTCCCCTATTAAAAGAAGCGAACTTTGGGTCAAACTCCCACCAGACTTATGCATGGAAACTGCTGCCATATCAGCTCCTGCGTCCATAGCAGAAATTGGAAGTTTATCTGTAAAATGCAAATGCGCTCCGTGGGCTTCATCTACTAAAACCATCATGCCAGCTTCATGAGCCATTTCTGTCAACCCCTTTAGGTCTGAACAGATGCCGTAATAAGTAGGATTGTTAATCAAAATGGCCTTGGCATCTGGATGGTCCTTTATGGCCTGTGCTACTCGGTCATTTTCAAGACCTAAAGCTATGCTGATTTTAGGATCCACACTCATCTCGATATAGATAGGAATAGCATCGCATAAAACTAGAGCATTGATAGCAGATTTATGGACATTTCGTGGCAGAATAATCTTATCTCCAGCCTTGCAGGTAGAAAGAATCATAGTCTGCACCGATGAGGTTGTTCCCCCAATCATGAGAAAAGCATGGTTAGCTCCAAAAGCATCTGCAGCCAGCTCCTCTGCATCCCGAATAATCGAAATGGGATGACCAAGATTATCCAAGGGTTTCATCGAATTGACATCGATACCAACGCATTTTTCTCCTAATAGTTCAACAAGTTCAGGATTTCCCCGTCCACGCTTGTGACCTGGTACATCAAAGGGGACAATCCTTTTCTTGCGTAGCTTGACCAAGGCCTCGTATATTGGTGCTTGGTTTTGATCTAACTCTTTCAAGACATACTCCTTTCCATATTTTTAGGACCTTACCGTAAATAAGGAACTAAAGGATACTTATGAAAAAAGAGCAGGTTTTCACCTGCTCTGCAATCTTCTGACGTTTTTATGTTTGTTTCTGTTGAGTATGTCTGTTCCCGATGTTTCCTAACTCTCTAGTAGCAAATATTACGTACTTTATTGATCGTTTCACAAGATGACGTGTGCTTTCACCACACTAAAAATTTATGAATTAGAACAAGTGTCCTAACATCAACTTATAAAAGTAGGCTTTTAACCCTATCAATAATGTGGTTTTTCAACCACGCTTCGGCATTCAACCCTGCCTGTCCGTAGGCATTTTTTACTCGGGTTTATATTTGCTAGAAAACATCATCTCATTTTCTAAGCCCCATTACTATATCATGTTTTCAAGAACTTGTAAAGCGTTTTACGAAAAAAATATAAAAAAGTTCGCAAAATAGTTGGATTTTACTCGATTTAACAATGATTATTTTATTGTAAACTATTATAAAGTGAACAAAATGATGATAGTATTTAATTTAAAATTCTTTCATGCCATTCTATACTCTTACCCTTCTGTGTTTAATCGATTAGATAAGATGACGACATTTTTACATCATTAGAATCGTGCAACTTTTTTTAGATAGTTTTAAAAGATTGATTTCCTTATATTTTTCCTTTATACTGGATAAAAAGGAGAATAATATGTCAGAAACAAATCACGAAATTGATTCAAATTTTGCAGGTCGTTTAAATATTCTGCGTGCGGGCGTTCTTGGTGCCAACGATGGGATTATTTCCATTGCGGGTGTGGTTATCGGGGTTGCCAGTGCTACGATCAATATCTGGATTATCTTTTTATCAGGTTTTGCGGCTATCCTAGCAGGTGCCTTTTCTATGGCTGGTGGAGAATATGTATCCGTTTCAACTCAAAAAGATACAGAGGAAGCAGCCGTTGCGCGTGAGCAAGTCTTGCTAGACCAAGATATAGAGTTAGCCAAAAAGTCTCTCTATGCCGCCTATATTCAAAATGGAGAATGCGAAACCTCTGCCCAACTCTTGACCAACAAGGCCTTTCTTAAAAATCCACTCAAGGCTTTGGTAGAGGAAAAATACGGGATAGAGTATGAAGAGTTTACCAATCCTTGGCACGCTGCCATTTCTAGCTTTGTTGCCTTTTTCCTTGGAAGCTTGCCTCCAATGCTCTCAGTAACCATTTTCCCAAGTGATTACCGCATCCCCGCTACTGTTCTTATCGTAGCCCTATCACTCTTGGTTACTGGCTATACTAGTGCCAAACTTGGAAAAGCCCCAACCAAAACAGCTATGATTCGAAACCTTGCTATTGGCCTCTTAACCATGGGAGTTACCTTCCTGCTAGGACAACTTTTCAGCATTTAATACTCTTCGAAAATCTCTTCAAACCACGTCAGCTTCGCCTTGCCGTATATATATGTAACTGACTTCGTCAGTTCTATCTGCAACCTCAAAACAGTGTTTTGAGCTGACTTCGTCAGTTCTATCTACAACCTCAAAGCAGTGCTTTGAGCAACCTGCGGCTAGCTTCCTAGTTTGCTTTTTGATTTTCATTGAGTATAAAACACAAGAAATACCTCGATTTTGAAGTCGAGGTATCTTTTTTACATTTGCACAATCTTGCGATAACTTCTAGAAGTAATCATGAAAATCAGCACATAGGCGATGAGGAAGATAGCGCAGATAGACAAGGTCACGATCAACATCATAGTCGTATCTATTACACCAATCACTTTTAAAATCAGACTAAGCATATGGTAGGCAAAGGCGAGATGTATGAAGGCAAAGAGCAAAGGAAGGAAGAAAACAGTTAAAACCTGTTTGTTGATGGTTTGCTTGATTTGCTTTTGATCTAAACCGACTTTCTGCAAGATAATAAAGCGTTCACGGTCTTCATAGCCTTCAGAAATTTGTTTGTAATAGATGACCAGAACAGTTCCGACCATAAAGATAATAGATAGGAAAATACCGATAAAGAAGACACCACCAAAGAGGGCGCTCATCTGAGAACTAGCATCTGCTAGATTGCTACCATAAACATAGCTACCTTCCGTGTTTAATTGAGCATTAAACTGATCGAGGTATTTATCATACTCGTCAGCGACTTTGAGTTGTTCTTCTTCGCTGGCATTTACATTCATGCCACCGTAAAACTGATTATAGATAGCCGAATCTGGGAATTGGTCCAAAAAAGCTTGTAAATTAGGTACAACAAGATAATTGTAATCAGCAGTCAAAATATTAAACTGATTTGGGACATGGTTTACAATGAAATCTTTATTAAATTCTTCTTTTACAGAAAATTGATGATCATTTAGAGTTAGAGCTTTCTGTTCTTTAACTCCCTCATTCTTTGCAAAGAGTCCGACCTCATTTCCTGATAGAGACAGTTTTTGACCAGTCATATTTTCATAATCTTTTTGGTCAAATACCATGAAAACTGTTGTGGGTTGGACACGATTTTGTCCTTTTTCAAAAAGTGTTAACTTATTTCCTTCTTGGTTTGCAACACCAAAGTAAGTATAACGAAGCACTTCTTTCTCTTTAATCGTATAACCTTTGTCACTTGCAAACTGGCTCAAGAGTTTGTCCAAATCTTCTTTTTCAACATTTTGCCCTGAAACCCCAAAATCATGAGGATTTAGAACTTTTTTAAAGCTTTCTGAGGCATTGAAAATACTTGTTGCTGCTGACATGGTTACCAAAACCATTGTTGACAAAATAGCGATGGTTGCTAGCCCAACCGCATTTTTCTTCATACGGAAAATCAAGTTGGAAACAGAGATAAGATTATTTGGTTGGTAATAGTATTTCTTGTTTTTCTTTAAGATTTGAAGGAAAACGGTAATCCCTGCATTGAACAAAAGATAGGTACCAAAGATAACCAGCAAAACAGCTAGGAAGAAAGTGGTTAGGGCTGTAAGAGGATCTTTTACTGTAAGGGCAAGATAATAACCAATCCCTAAACTAATCGAACCAAGAATAGTTTGGAGAGGCAGGAAACGACCTTTTTTCTCTCCGCTTGCTTTCTCACGCGAGAGCTGGAGGGCATTCATACGAGCGATTCGAAGGGCATTCAGGAACATGAGGCCTAGGAAAATTAAACCGAAGACAACAAGTACTGTAATGACAACTTTCATTTGGAAGGTAGCGACCAGCTCAACCTTCAATTTCATCAGTTTGAGCAAGAAAGCGAAAATCAGCTTGTCAAACAAGGCTCCAATACCGATACCTGCTCCAACAGTTAGAATTCCAAATAGCACCAACTCTTTAAAGGTCATACTGATCAGATGGCGCTTTTCTAAGCCCAACATGCCATAAATCCCCAGTTCCTTGGAACGGTTTTTCATAACAAAACTATTGGCGTAAAGGACAATAATAGCTGATGCAAGGGTGACGACAAACATACCAAATCCAAGTGTAGCCTGAATGGTTGTTCCTCCACGGATTTCCGCAATCTTGGGATTGAAGGTTAGAGAGTAAAAGAGATAGGTGACTGTGACTGCTAAGAGAACAGCCAGTGCAAAAGGATAGTAGAGTTTGCGGTTTTTAATCAAGTTCGATACCGCTAACTTATTGGTTAATCGAAACATACTAATTCACCTCGCTTGCCATGACAGTCAAGGTATCAGAGATTTCTTGGAACATCTGACGCTCAGTCTTCTCTCCACGGTAGATTTGATTGTAAAGAATGCCGTCCTTGATAAAGAGTACACGCTTGGCCCTGCTGGCCGCTGCCGTTGAGTGGGTTACCATGAGAATGGTTTGGCCACGTTCATTGATTTCGTCAAACACATCAAGTAAAGCTGCAGATGATTTGGAGTCAAGAGCTCCTGTCGGTTCGTCTGCAAGAAGAATTTCAGGTTCTGTGATGATAGCGCGTGCTACTGCTACACGCTGTTTTTGCCCACCTGAAATTTCATATGGGTACTTCTCTTGCAATTGGTTGATACCTAGATTCTCAGCTGTCACGACCAATTTCTTCATCATTTCCGTAATGGGTCTTCTTGACAAGACAAGAGGAAGCAAGATATTGTCCTTAACAGACAGGGTATCTAGCAAGTTAAAGTCTTGGAAGACAAAGCCCAGCTTTTCACGACGGAAGCTAGAAGCCTGTGAATTTTTAATAGTTGCTGTGTCAGTTCCATTCAGGTAAACCTGACCACGTGTTGGTTTATCCAGCATAGCTAGGATATTGAGAAGAGTGGATTTACCAGAACCAGACTCACCCATGATAGCAACGTAGTCACCCTTTTCTACGGTAAAGTGAATATCTTTGAGGGCCTCTACTTGGTTGCCCTGAAAACGAGTTTTATAAATTTTTTGAACGTGTTTTACATCTAAAAGTGTCATGAGAATCTCCTTTCTTAATATCCCATCAAATGAAATGTGGCTTGCATCATAGCGCATCCCAGCTGAACGCGCTCGATTTCTTTGTGACTTGGTTTTCTTGTTTTTTTATGTAAGATTTGTTTCATGAGGTTACTCCTTTGTTCTTTATGAGTCTAGTTTACATCAAAAAAAGACCGCTTGCCATAACCTAACCTTACAAAAGAGACTTTAATCTTACATTTTTGTAAGATTGGGGGAAATGTAGGCAAAATTGCTTAGAAAATGATTTGATTTCCTATTTTAAAAATTGTAAAATATAAATATGAAAAGGCTTACTTTAGAGAGGAGGGATTGAAACTATCATTTGAGTAAGCTTACCTAGATAACATACCATTAAATTTAACACTTGCAAGTCGTTCTACCTATAAGGAAAGAAGGTGCGCTTTAATGAAACATAAAGAACATATACTCGTCGGACTTCTCTATCTGCTCTCCCCATTCATCGGTCAGCTCTTAGTTGAAAAAACATACTTTATCGGTACAGAATTTACAGCTACTGCTTATGCTATTTGCTGGCTATCAGTTGTTATCAGTATCCATCATTTTTCAAAAAACGTATTGTCTCAGCAAGAAAAATCAGATTAGAAATCTAAGTTCAAAATATTATTTTTAATTTGTATATGAAACTGGAAAAATATCATTAAAAGTAAAAAAAGCTTTAAATCAAGCAGTTTAAACTATTGATTTAAAGCTTTTTGCTTATTCCAAATCTTTTGTAGAACCTCACCAAAACCAGCCTTCATTATCGTCAATGGCTTGAGCTTCTTTGCGTTTGCGTGGGCCTGTTCCATACATTTCTGCTTCGATTTCTTCCTTAGTCGGCATGACAGAAGCTAGAATGATATAGATAATCACGCCAAGTCCAAAGTTTGCGACTGTAAAAATGGCAAATAGGAAACGAACAAGGGTAACATCAAAGTTCCACTTGTCTGCCAGACCTGCTAGAACTCCTGAAATCATGCGATTTCGTCTCAATTTATAAAATTTACTGTTCATGTTATTTCCTCTTTCTGCTAGGTTAGACATAGTATATCACGGATAGTCTAGACTTTCATCAGTCCTCAGGCTGATTTACTAGTAGCAACTTTCCTCGACAAAGTCCACAACGATAGCGTTTGGTATCAATCCTACGCTTGCGCTGATAACTTTGCTGGCAGGATTGGCAACGATAGAGCTTGATTGGCTTGGAGTTGCTATTGGGCAAGGTTGGAACAAAACGTAATCCATCCACTGCTTTCAAAAGTTCCTTAAAATCCCGATCCTTATGTTGATAGCCCTTCCCTTGAAAATAGAGGTGATAATGACAGAGTTCATGGCGGACAATTTTTCTAAAAACATCCAAACCCAGTTCCTCATAAACCTTAGGGTTAAAATCTAAATGCCCATCTTTAGGGAAAAATCGCCCACCTGTCGAACGTAGACGAGAATTCCACTGGGCTTGATGGATAAACGGTCTTCCGAAGTCTTCTAGCGAAACCTGCTTGACATAATCAGTCAGTTTCATTTGGTGGCAGGAGCGACAGATTGACTTTTTCACGTTCGGTATCGATTTTCTTAACCCAAACCGTTACTAAATCTCCAACAGACACCACTTGACTAGGATGTTTGATAAATTTGCGACTCATGTGGGAAATATGGATCAAGCCATCCTCGTGAATCCCGATATCAATGAATGCACCGAAATCAACAACATTACGCACCACACCTTCTAGCTTCTGGCCGACTTTTAAGTCCTTGATATCCAGTACATCTTGACGGAGAACAGGTGCATCAAAAGAATCACGGAAATCTCGACCTGGTTTGAGTAGGTCGGAAATGATATCTTTAAGCGTTTCTGGTCCAAGATCCAGTTCTTGCGCCATTTTCTTGACAGAAAGGGACTTAAGCTTATTTTGTGCTTCTTCGTTTAGATCTTTAATATCTAAGCGTTTGAAGAGTTCCTTGACGGCAGCATAATTTTCTGGGTGAACTCCTGTATTATCGAGGATATTGCTACTTTCTGGAATACGGAGGAAACCAGCTGCCTGTTCAAAAGCCTTAGCCCCCAGACGAGGCACCTTCTTGATTTGAGCGCGTGAAGTGATTTTTCCTTCTTCCTCACGGTATTTGACAATATTTTCAGAAATGGTTTTATTAAGTCCAGCAACATGGGAAAGGAGGGCTGGGCTGGCTGTATTGATATTGACACCGACTTGGTTCACCACGGTATCCACGACAAAATCCAGACTTTCAGACAGTTTTTTCTGGCTAACATCGTGCTGGTACTGACCGACACCGATTGACTTAGGATCGATTTTGACCAATTCCGCAAGAGGATCTTGCAAGCGACGGGCGATTGAGATAGCAGAACGCTTTTCAACAGTCAAGTCTGGAAATTCTTGACGAGCAAGTTCACTAGCAGAATAGACAGAAGCACCGCTTTCATTGACGATAACATAGCTGACTTCTGGAAAATCTTTAAGAACGTCCGCTACAAAGGCTTCACTTTCACGGCTGGCCGTACCATTTCCGATGGCAATAATTTCTACACCGTATTGACCAATCAAATCTGCCAAATCTTTCTTGGACTCTTCGATTTGACGAGCTGATGCTGGTTTAACAGGATAAATAACCTGAGTTGTCAGCATTTTCCCTGTTGCATCCACGACAGCTAGCTTGGCACCTGTACGAAAGGCTGGGTCAAATCCAAGAACCACGCGCCCTTTCAGCGGAGCAACCAAGAGGAGATTGCGCAGATTGTCAGAAAAGAGTTGTATAGCTCCTTCTTCTGCCTTTTCAGTTAATTCTGTACGAATTCGGCGCTCGATAGCAGGCAAGACTTTTTTCTTAACAGATTGCTGAACAACTTCATCAATATAGGCATTTTTCACCTTGAAACGAGCAGCAAAGAAAGCAAGAATACGGTCTGTTGCATGTTCAAAACCGACCTTCAAGACACCAAGTTTCTCCCCACGATTGAGAGCCAAGGTACGATATCCCTGCATATTTCCAACTGTCTCTGAAAAATCATAATAAATCTGAAAAACCTGCTTTTCATCAAGACTTTCATCCTTAACATGAGAAGTGAGTTTAGAGTGTCTCAATACCTCCTGATAAGTCATAGCACGCAAATTGACATCTTCCGATAAGGCTTCGACCAAGATATCAACTGCACCAGCTAAGGTTTCCTTCCCTGTCGTAAATCCTTCACAAACAAACTTCTCAGCTTCTTTCTCTAAGTCAGTTACGTTTTGCAAAATCAGGCGAGCAAGAGGAAAGAGTCCAGCTTCACGGGCAATAGTTGCCTTGGTCCGACGCTTTTCCTTGTAAGGAAGATAGAGTTCTTCAACGTCTGCTAATTTTTCGGCAGCTAAGATAGCCTCTTCCAATTCCTTGGTCAACTTGCCTTGTTCTTGAATCTTAGCCAAGACAGCTTCCTTACGGTCGTTGAGATTTGTCAGGCTTTTATCCAAGTCGATAATGGCCTTAATCGCCACCTCATCCAAACTACCAGTCATGTCCTTGCGATAACGCGCGATAAAGGGGATTGTCGCCCCTTCAGCTGTCAAACTTAGAACGGTATCAATTTGCTTTAAAGTCACTCCCAAATCCTGGGAGATTTTTTCATATTTTTTATCCATGAATCTATTATACCACAAGCTAATCGTTTCAAATCAGCTCTTACAGTATTTAAAAACAAGATGTGGGGAATAGATTTATATTCTATAGTGCAATAACTTGTACTTAGAGAGTATTGCCACCTTTTTTAACCAATCCATGACATCAAAAGTATTTAATGGATCTGGCATAATAGCTAGTTCTGAAAGATGTTCCTGTCCTGGAGTAAGACATTTAGGGAAATAAAAAATCGCAAGCCTGAGCCTGCTGTGGGGATAATCTTTTTTGAAATTTTTAAACAAAAAAGGAGCATTTAAGCTCCCCCCCCTTGAAATAACGGACACTTGGCTGGTCGGTGTACCCAGCATCTCAGATACCTTTTTCAAGGTGCGGCAGGAACCTTTCTGCCCTCAAATGTCTTTCGTTAATGTTATTCTAGCACCATCTACTTTTTTTGTCAAGCTTTCTCAATCTACCAGACTTAATCAGGCTTTATAAAGCTCTATTATTCGTTAGATACTCAATTTTAACTTTTCCCTTTTCCCCAAAATAATAGTATAATAGAGGTAGAATTTAGAATCGAGGTACACCTATGGCTGTGAAATTTACAAAACGAGACGACTTGGACAAAATGTTTGAAGAGTTTGCTAAACTTCCTGATTTGAAACAAGTCACTTTCCCTGATGACAAAGAGAAAAAAGCTAAAGCAGAAAAGAAAAACTAGATGACTGCTTCCCAACAACTCCCATCTAGTGTGCTTCAGACTGGAGCCATTTTTCTCTCCATTATCATTGAAGCTCTCCCCTTCGTGCTGATAGGAAGCATTGTATCAGGGCTGATTGAGGTTTATATCACACCTGACAAAGTTTATCATTTTCTCCCTCGAAACCGCTGGGGGAGAATCTTTTTTGGAACCTTCGTAGGGATACTTTTCCCTTCTTGTGAATGTGGGATCGTCCCCATTATCAATCGTTTTCTGGAAAAGAAGGTTCCCAGTTACACGGCTGTTCCCTTTCTTGTGACAGCACCTGTTATCAATCCCATTGTACTTTTTGCGACCTATTCTGCCTTTGGCAACTCCTTCCACATCGCTCTGTTACGAGCTCTTGGTTCCATTGTTGTGGCTGTAATACTAGGGGTTTTTCTAGGATTTTTCTGGCAAGAACCGATTCAAAAAGAAAATCGTCTGGCTTGTCACGAGCATGATTTTTCTCACTTTAGCCCTGCAAAAAAAGTTTTTCAGGTCTTTGTGCAAGCCATTGATGAATTTTTTGATACGGGTCGTTATTTGGTATTCGGCTGTCTCTTTGCCTCTATAATACAGGTCTACGTTCCGACACGCATTTTAACTTCTATCAGTGCGACCCCTCTTTTTGCCATCCTACTCTTGATGATTCTGGCCTTTCTTCTTTCACTCTGTAGTGAGGCGGATGCCTTTATCGGTGCGTCTCTTCTTTCTAGTTTCGGTTTGGCACCAGTTCTGGCCTTTCTTGTGATTGGCCCAATGCTGGATATTAAAAATATTCTCATGATGAAAAATTACTTGAAAGCACGCTTTATCAGTCACTTCATTACGATTGTGACTCTGGTCGTTTTAGTCTATTCTCTCTTGATTGGAGTCATCCTATGATTCGATTTTTAGTTTTGGCTGGCTATTTTGAACTGACCATTTATCTCCATTTGTCGGGCAAATTAAACCAGTACATCAACATGCACTATTCCTATTTGGCCTATATTTCTATGGTGCTTTCCTTTATCTTGGCAATCGTTCAATTGTATATCTGGATGAAGCAAGTCAAAACCCACAGTCATCTGAACAGTCGATTAGCGAAGGTGACGAGTATTGCTCTTCTGGCCATTCCAATTGTCGTTGGTTTAACTTTTCCAACTGTTAGCTTGGATTCTCAGACCGTTTCTGCTAAAGGTTATCATTTCCCCTTATCAGAAGGAACGGATCAAGCCATTCAAACCAGTGAAGGGACGACAAGCCAGTATTTGAAACCAGATACCAGTTCTTATTTCTCAAAAACAACCTATGAAAAGGAAATGCGAACAGCGGCGGATAAATATTTGTCCCAAGATAGCATTCAGATTACGAATGAAAACTATATGGAAGTCATGGAGGCTATCTATGACTATCCAGATGAGTTTGAGGGCAAGACAGTCCAGTTCACAGGCTTTGTCTATAATGATCCCAGTCATGCCAATAGTCAATTTCTGTTCCGCTTCGGGATTATTCACTGTATCGCAGATTCCGGTGTCTATGGATTGTTGACAAAAGGAAATACCCGTCAATATGAAAACAACACCTGGATTACAGCCAAAGGAAAACTGGTCAATCACTACCATAAAGAACTCAAACAAAATCTCCCAACCTTAGAAATCGACAGCTTTACCAAAGTTGATAAACCAGAAAATCCCTACGTGTATCGAGTGTTTTAAAAGAACAAAACGAACAAGTTCTCTTCTGAATGACAGAAAAAGAGCCTGTTCGTTTTTTGTTATATGAGACTTAGTGACTTGTAGATTTTCATCTTATACCATTTCAAATAATACAAGTGGCTCAGTGAGTATAAGCGAGCCACTCATTAATTATACTAGAGATTTCTTTAGGTGCTTGAGTATAAAGCTCATGGCCAAAATTTTCTAAAAAAATAGTATCAACATAATCTGGCAATTCTTTTAGGGCTTCCTCTCTCCATCTAGTTTCATTAGGATAGCGAGGACTAATAAATAAGGCATCCCCCACTTCTATCTTGAAAGCTTGTATTTTCCGCCGTAGTCGGAGAATCGCTTCTATATTTTCATAATTTATAGCTAACTCATATCTATTATACTCCGCATTCCAGTGATAGGACTGTCTTACAGCTTCCTCCATATTTACTGACCAATGCTTTGCTTCGGATTTCTCTTTAGAAATAAGAAGAGCTAAGTCTGAAACGACTTGAGATTCGATATAGTTTTTAGCTTCCTCTAACTCTGTATCTAAAGGTAAAATCTTATCTAAATCTAGATAGCCACCATCCAAAAGAATTAGTTTTTTCACTTCATGGAATTCAGATGCGAGATAACGAGCCAAATCCCCTCCAAGAGAATGGCCTATCAAACAGATATGTTCTTTCTCAACAATCTTATTTTTAAACCATGCTTTCAATTCTGTTTCATCTCGAAGATGATTTTCATACGGATTTAGAAAATAGACCTGCGAATCTAGTTCTTGAAGAAAATTCTTGCTATGATAGACATTGCTTCCTAGACCGCCAATAAAATATTTTTTCATTCTCTACTTAATACTATGCTTATTCATCTTTTGTTCAAAGATAGTCGTGATAATCTGACGCAATTCTTCGCGTTCTTTTTCTGGGATTTCACCACTTGTTTGAGCTACAGCGTAGAGTTCAGGGTGTTCAATTGAAATGCGTTTAATAGTACGTGTTGTAGCATGTTTTCTGACAAAAAACGGGATGCGCTTAATCAAGTCTTGTGGGACGAGCGCAAGAATCTTCTCAGCGGTTTCCTTGTCACTAATCTTAGACGTAGTCAGCCCCTTCTTAATCATTTCCTGTTCTTTTTCTGTAAAATCTTTTAATTCCATTCGATTAGTCCTCCTATTTACTCTAAGTTAAATTATATACCAATTGTAGCAAGACGACAAATGGTCTGTTTGTAAAATGCTCTCTATACTACAACTTTCCTGTCACTCTAAATTGCTCTTTAATGAAAAATCACAAATCCATTTGGAGAGATCACAAGCTGATTCTCCGATTCTTGGCAATTGCTTTCTAGTGCTACGGTTTCCTTCTCTAAAAGATAATCTTCTTTTGATTGGTTAAAGGTAGCTTTAAGAATTTGTCCATCATATTTCCATTCCAAGGCTACTACATCAGCTTTGATTTCTTTTAGGCTATACTTGCCATGCGAAATGGTTGATGACGCTTGTTTTCTAATATTAATAAGCTGCTTCATGAAATTCAGCATATCATTGTCACTTGATACGCGTTCCCAAGGCATACAACGACGACAATCTGGGTCTGGTCCTCCGGTCAAGGCAAGCTCGGTTCCGTAATAGATACACGGTGTTCCTTTTTGTAAAAAGAGAAAGGATAGAGCTGATTTGACCAGTTGAACATCTTCATTGGCCGTCCACAGGATTCGCTCTGTATCATGCGAATCCAAGAGATTAAACATGACCTCTGAAATCTGCTGCTTGTAATACATAGACTGTCCATTGATTTCATCGATGAACTGATCAGTCTTCTTAATTCCTCGTAAGAAATAGTCCTTGATGCTATCAGATAAAGGATAATTCATGACCGCATGGAACTCATCGCCATTTAGCCAAGGCTGAGCCGTATGCCAGACTTCTCCTAGGATATAAAGATCAGGCTTTTTAGCTAAAACTGCCTTGCGAAAATCCTTCCAAAACTGATGGTCAATCTCATTAGCCACATCCAAACGCCAAGCATCGATATCAAACTCTTCAATCCAATAAGTCGCAACCTTTAAAAGATAATTCTTGACCTTTGGATTGGCTGTATTTAGCTTAGGCATATAGTCCTCGAAACCAAAAGCATGATAGGGTAACTCTCTCTTATTGGCTAGCTTTTCAGTTATCACTGGGAATTGTTGGATATGGAACCAATCCTTATAAGCAGACTGTTCACCATTTTTGACAACATCTTGCCATTGAGGCGATTGCGAACCAATATGGTTAAATACAGCATCCAACATGATTTTTATGCCACGCTGATGGGCTTGCTCGACCAGCTCCCTAAAGGTCTCCTTGTCTCCAAAATGACGGTCAATTTCAAAGTAATCTGTCGTATTGTATTTATGATTGCTCGTAGATTCAAAGATAGGACAAAGATAAAGTCCAGTAATGCCCAAGTCTTGCAAGTAATCAAGATGGTCAATAATCCCCTGTAAATCACCACCAAAGAAATCATCACTATTAGGTGTGATAGATGAATCCCAGTCTAAAGTCCCTTCTGGGTTTAATAGAGCATTTCCATTGGCAAATCTCTCAGGAAATATCTGATACCATACCGTATTTGAAACCCAGTCTGGCACTTGACATGCATCAATCTCATGTATATAAGGCAACTTAAATCCATTTCCAATGGCATGAAGATTTTCTAGAGAATTTTCCACACAACCTTTATCACCATACAAAATACTTTGACCCTCTGTATCCGTGACTTCAAAGAGATACTGGATACGTGCAAAGTCAACTGACACTTCAACCTGCCAATAATCAAATAAGACATCAGAAATTATCTTGACCATTTCTTTTGTATCCTGATAAAACTCCTCCATAAAGATAAAAGGGTCCCCATAATGCAAGATGATGCTTTCGATGTCCCCTTTCTTAGTTCGAATCCGAATATGAAGTTTCTTATCCTTATAAAGATAGGCATACTCCGACTCTGGCCTGTGGTAAATAGCACTTAATTCCATCAATTTGTCTCCTAGAGTTTTAATTCCAATTTTAAGCAAACGTTTTCATAATTATGATTCTAGTATACTACTTTCGTATTTTATTTTCAAGGCTTGTCCGTAGATTCTAGTGGTTTGGTTCTATAAATAAAAAAGCAGCCAGTCTTACAACTTTCTACTTTTCAAATGATAATTTACAAATGTCTTTCCAGCCACTCAATTTTTTTAAAATCCTTATTGTTATTGTGTTCATTTCGATAAAAATCTTGGGAAGAAGCCTTGTAAATACTTAAAAACTGTTCTAGATTTGGAATGCGAAAAGTGATGTTTTCGAGATGAATCAACTCTATATCCGATTCCGAAACTCCTGCAAAATCAGGTAAAGAATCGATACTTCCGAATTCAACACTCAGACCATCTTTTTTGAATTCATGCTCATGAATATCTATTAAGGCATAGCCTAAGTGTTTCATCACTTTCATTATCTTGTCCCACTCATAAATTCTGAGATGATCAGGTGCTTCCCAACCTCTAGAGTCACCAGGCACATGAATGTCAATGTCAGACGGCTCCCATTCTTCATTTGATCGGTATTCAAACCCCAAGGACCCCATGAGCGTCGGTGTGATTCCGACTTGGTTTAAATGAGAACAGATTGTTCGAAATTCATCAAATAGAGAATTCATTCCTCCTCCAATCGTTGATATAGAACTTAATTTCGTTGTGAATGATAAACTAATTTTTATCTTTTACTCTTTCGGTTTTGAAAATACTTCTACTCGCTGAGCTAGGACTTTGATTTCTACAGGTAGGTTATCTGACTTATCTCCGTCAACATCTGACTCCAATTCACTATCTGAAGAGATCTTAATATTACGCGCTCTGATATACTCGATATTGTCATTTGCGATAACATCGCCTTTTAATAAATCAGGAATGACGGATAATTTGGAAAATATAGAGGCATCTTTCAGAATCAAAATGTTGGCATAGCCGTCTTTGTTTTCTTCAAAGATTTTTTTGTCAGCGAAGTAATTTGTCAAGAGAACCAAAACATGGCTAGCTTCACCAACATAATTTCCATTTTCTGTCTCGACCTTAATGTTAAAAACCTGATCCGTCATGACAGACTTCATGGTATTTACAGCATAGGCTAAAATACCGAATTTTGTCTTGTCCTCGATTTCAACATTGTGAATCGCTTCAGGAAGAGAGCCGATACTAAAGATATAACCAAAATAATTGTCATTCGCTTTGCCGATATCAATCTTATTGGTTAGATTAAAATCGAGTTCATCAATCGCGCCATCGATGTCTTGATTGATTTCCAACAGTTTTGTAATGAGGTTACCCGTACCCCCAGGGATAATACCCAACTTAGGAATGTAGTCTCTCTCAGCAATACCAGAAATGACTTCGTTGACAGTCCCATCTCCACCAAACACAACCACTGCCTCGTACTTCTCACGAGAAGCTTCTTCAGCAAAATGTGTTGCATCCAAAGCTTTTTCGGTAATTTTGGTTTCTACGTGCTCAAAATATTCTTTTGCTTTATTCTCCAGCTTTTCTTTGTAATCCAAAGCCTTCTCACCACCAGAAGTAGGGTTAATAATTACCATTGCTTTTTTCATTGATTTTCTCCTCAAAATTTGTTAAAAATGTTTACATTTCGTCGTATGCAAGTAAATGTAATCCTATTATACAATGAAAATATAGAAAATAGAAATCTGACGTACTGGAGATTAATACGCTTTTATTTTATTTTCCCATCTAATGACTACATCTTTTAAGGGGTCATCCAAGTAAGAATAGGCCTTATCCTTTATCCAATCAGGAATACCATAAGCTGCCTCGGCTATGCTGCCAGTGATTGCTGCGAGTGTATCACTGTCGCCACCAAGTGAGATGGCATTCCTTATCGCATCTTCGAAGTCTCTACTTTCAAGAAAGGCAATAATGGCTTAAGGGACAGTTTCCTGACATGTTTCGTTAAAACGATAGTTAGGACGGATTTCATCTAAAGTTTGAGATAGATTGTAGCTGTATTCCTTCTCTATATAATCCTTAATCCGTCTTTTACACTCTGTATGATTGTCATTAATTGGTTGCTCGTATTCTCTACAATAACCACCAAAGTAATAACGACACAGAAAGATAGCATCAGCTGTAGCCATAGCACCTTTAATACCTTCTGGATGATTATGAGTTACCTCTGCAGAAAGACTCGCAAGTCCTCTAGATGATGGCCACATACCAGTTCTCGCATAAAAACCACAGTCCATGACCCAAGCACATGGAGAAACACGCATAGCCGAACCATTCCCAAAGCTATTATAAGGCTCACGGTTATCGCTGTTTAGCCATGTATTAAACCGAGCACCGTAATCAGCATTCGGATACATTCTGCCATATTTCTTCATAGCGTCAATGAAGTCGTCTTTTTGTCCACCATTCATAATCGCTTCTGCAACAGCACAGGTCATAACCGTATCATCCGTGAAAAAACAATCCTCACGAAATAAAGGAAAGTCCTTTGCTTTGATATTGTTCCATTCGTAAACAGAGCCAACAATGTCTCCAACGATTGCTCCTAGCATAAGATTCCTCCTTGTGACATATCAGATTTATTACACATTCCCAATGGTTAACTCTTTAAAAATGGTGCCACCAAATCAATCCACTCTTGAGGTAGGTAAGCTGACAAATAGCCGTGATTATAGCCCTTTGCTTCATACAAAATTGTATTTGCATGTAGCTGATGAAATAATTTCGCTGATTCTTTCACACAGTTCAATTCTTTTTCACCATAGATATACAGAACCTGAGCCTTGCTAGCAGAAATCATATCTTTCAGCTTGTAATGCCCCATATAGTTTTTGTAAATGGTCACCAATGTTTTGACAGGCGTCCTTGGAAGATCCTCCAAATAATAAGCTTTTATTTCCTCTGGATAAGCCAGTTTAGGATAGAGTTTGTTCATCATGCTTAACTGAAGTTTGCAAGAGAATTTATTGAACATCAGTTTACCAAATAGAGACACTAGAAAGATGCTGATTTTAGCTAACCTTAGTTGAGGAATACAGAGGCTTCCGTCTATAATGGTCTTCTCAGCAATTTCACTGTCTAAAGATAAAAGCTCCATGGTAATTTGACCACCAAGTGAAACACCACCGATTGCAAACAATTTTCCACCACAGTTTGCTTTGATATAGTCTAGAATCTCCAAAGCAGAATCTTCAGTAGAAACATAATCAAGTTGATATTCCTCTCCGTGGCCATTCAAAGTGGGTAGAATAATACGGTATTCTTCTGACAGGATTCGTGCTTGACGAAGATAATTCCACCAAGAACTGCCACCACCATGTATCAGTAAAATAGGAGGCAAATTCTTATTACCAAATTCATGGAATTTCATGTTTAAACTCCTTACTGTAGGACTTTCACTAGCTAATTTTCCTTGTTCAATCAGCTCTTAAAAGCAGTACCACACACTCGACATAAAACGAGTGAACACTATGTATGCCAAGTGAACATGTCTATAAACCTTTTGACGATAGCATAAGGTTATCGTTAAAAGGTATTACCCCGACAAACTGTGATTTACTCATTTCATTAAATCAGCTATTTCTTTCTTCCCATACGCCTTTACATTCTGAATTACATTCTGTTTCCTCTTGATTGATTCAAACAATGATATATCTAGTACATTTGCGAATTCTTCAAACTGAACCTGCCCGATTCTTCTTATTTCTTTAAGTTTCTCAGCATCTCTTACCTTTCTCTCTGCCTCACTTTTGGGGTATCCTTGTCCAAATGGCTCCGAGAAAAGAGCTTCTATTGTTCTTTCAAGATTTTCAGTACCTGACCATGTATAATTTTCACCTAATGGTAATGATATCGCATTTCCATTATTAATCTGAGCAAATAAATAGGCATCATTCGGTGTAGGTGCATATCCGCAAATGACATCAGGCATACTATTACAAGCAAGCATCATTCCTTGTCCGGAAGAACAGCCCGTAACAACGAAATCAACTGTCCTACTTGCCAACAAGATACCTATAAGAATAGAAATTTCTATATACGAGTATTTTTCATTTTCTTCCATCGTACAGCCAAAATTTATAACCTCAGATTTCTTTGGAGCATACTTTAATACAGCATCATAGATTATTTGATTTTTGGTCGCTTGCGAACTTGCTTGAATAACTCCGATTCTCATTCTTCCCCCCTTCAACTTCTAATTTAATTATTTCTTTTTCTTTGGTTTGGGTGCCGGTAATTCATTATATATTGAATTGAACAAGCCTTTATTTTCTACACTTCATTTATTCACTGGTTGCAACTTTTGACATCAAAACTACCGCCTCCACATGTCTTGACGGTTACTACCTATACTGTGAAACGAAATCAAAGCTGCTGAATATCCGTATTAAACTATTAAACGTAACTAATGCGAGTATTTACGGCTTCGTTAATATACAGTATTGTTACATCTATGCCAAGTTTCCGATAGTTAGTTCTTCTTTCTTTATTTAAATCTTTACAAATCCAACTAGCGAGAAGGGTTGTTTATCTCAAAACTCATTGAACCTTTGGTTCCTCGATTAGTATAATAATCTCCTTCTAGTTGATTTGGATTATCAATATCAAGAATTACCGTCCCATAATGTATAGGACTTTGCAATTCAGCCCTTGGGCTATTTAAATATGTATAAATTAATTTTTGTGTTCCATTATCATTGATAATTGATGCTGTAATGCTATGGCTCGAACTTTCACCCGTTTTAAACTTAACTTTAATAGTCGTAAATGACTGTTCAATAGTAAGTTCACAATTTCTTTCATTCTGATCATAGTCCGTCTTGAAACTACCTACATAATTCGCAAATAAAATTGGAACATTATGAATCTTAGATAGTAATGGCCACCGCCATGCTGTTTTTTCAAAAATAGCCATAATAATTGCTGTAACTGATATAGCTTCACCAATATACCCAATGGCTGAATATACCAATGCCAAAATATCAGATTTAAGATTCACTGCAATCTCTTGGCCACTTATTAACAATCTTAATAACAAGCAAATTGCAAAAACCCATATTGTAATATTCAAAAATTTTTTCTGCTGTTCATTCATAAGTTTTATTTATAATCCAAAAATTCAATCATTCTAACTAAAAAAGTTTTTGTATCCTGTAAATTCCATTTCTGCTCTGAACGAAAAAGGTAATACATTCCACTTACTTCAACCCAATTTAAATTCACTTGAGACACTATGTAATATAACGCTTGCTGTAACAACCCTGTGTAGCTATTACTATTGAAAAACATCTGTTCAGGTATATTCCAGACCAAACATTCTATCAAATATGAAGAAATGCGTTCGTTTGTCAATCCTAGCTCCTGCATCTCGTTCTTAATATGCTTCATAATCCTAACTAAATATTTATATTTATAGTGAGTAGATTTATTCTTAGAGATACCATTTTGTATATGAACTTTAGGATAATTAATTACTTCATAATTTCCGTTTGAGGTAAAAAATTTGATGCCTTCAACAAATTTTTCAGATGACCTGCTACCAATATATCTATAATTTCGATATTGAAAACATGGGACTACATCTGCATTTACGTGATATGAGTTAGAATTAATATTGATACACTTATTGCCAATAGAAACTGATTCTGCACCAAATTTTGAAATTAACGCTTTAATCACTTCGTTTTTAAATACATTAGCATTGGTGCTGCTACTAGAGTAATTATAGTCTAGGTCCGATAACCCATCTACATACTCACAATAAAATAAAGATTTCACCATGATACAGATATCAATGTCGCTATTTTTCTTTACATTCGTATTATTTGCATAAGAACCTTGGGCAAAAATTTCATATTCATACTTTGAAGAGAGCCCACTCCTTTCTATTGCATCTTTAATCATTCCAATAGTATTTTCAACCCGTGTTTCTTCAGTGGCAGATAACGGCTTAATCCATGATTGTAATGCTTCTTCAGAATATCTCATTATAAAACAACTCCATTTTAGTTTTTTGGTTAATTCATAAAAAGTAACCGATATTAAAAAAATCCTACATATAATTATACCACTAAACAAGAAAAAAGGCTGCAAACATAGTGAACTATACTATGCCTACAGCCTTATAAATCAACTTCTGTTCCTTCCAAAAATCTAACGGTTATCTGTCCATCCTCCGAAATCAAAATACTATCTAGTACCTGACACATCTCAAAGGAATCATATTCCCAACACTCCTTATTTATCAATTCAGCCAGTAACACACTGTAATGCTTTTCTAATAACTGGTTTTCTTCCAAGATCTTATTCCACTTTCCATGCAACAAATCCATATTCTCACTCAGTAGTTTAACTGCCATCATTACAGCTTTCTCTAGTGTTCCCTCATCGATATGATTATTCTGACAACCAATCTGTCCCTTTACCTTATAACGGTTGTTACACTGCCAAACTTTACGTTTGCCACGACTGGTCGTCCAGTTCTTACGTCCAAAAGCTGAACCGCATTCTGCACAGAACACCTTGGTAGTAAAAGGGTTGTCCTCATTTTGCATGATGTAGAAGAAATTGAAAAAGAAAATAGACTTCAGACAGCTATTGATGTTGTCAGAGAACAGTTTGGCTTTTTAGCCATACAAAAAGGAACCGTCCTAACTGAAGGTTCCTAAAATATTGAACGCAGTAAACTTATTGGCGGTCATTCCGCTGGTGGATTGGAGGGATTAAAATGATTGACCGTTCATCCTTACCATTTCAGTCAGCAAGAGAGTACTAGGATACAAAGATGCAAAAATGGATGGGCTTTTTCCTATCTGAGCATACATCAGCACTCTCTGATGATACAAACAAAGTAACGTACATGTCAGATTTGTCAATGGAGAAGAAATTATTACTCCTCAGTCAAGTATACGCTGGGCAGCTACACACACGCATTCAAGTGATTGAAAAAAACAAGCGTGTTTCCCACACTGGAACAATACCAAGTCTGAATAAGGATTTCATTTTGATAAAAACTACAACAGGTCACATCAATTTGAAATTGAAAGACATTATTAGTATTGAACTTGTTGAGGAGGTGCTTTATGAATCAGCTTAAGTTTCAGCGTAACCAACTGCAAATGGACTACTACAGCGAGAGCTACCAAGATTTTGAATGTGACTTCTACCGCTATTCCAACATGAATATTCCATTGACCTTCCTAACTGATGATATCCTAAAAACAATGGCGACTTCACGTAAGAATTACTTTGTCCTCAATAAGGAAAAGTCCAGAGATAACCGCGATCACTTCTTCATTTTTGAGGTAAGTACCATAGATGAAAATCCGCTAATCTACCGCTATTCTTATAAGAAAACAACTACATACTTAACACAAAAATAGGAGCTGTTTAATTGACTGTTCCTGTTTTTTTATTACAAATATTCTCGAGCAATTATCGTCACAACAGAATATAATTCATAGTTTACGTTTAAGTACTATTTTGTTACTAACTAGCTAACAAAAAGAGTGAGGAAATCAAACGTTTCCACCACTCTTTTGTATTCTATTATAGATAAATCTATAGATAAATCGATGTTCTTTCACTATCTATTTTCTCTGTAATTTCAAATGATTTATCTTTCAGATTAGCTCTTAATTCTGCCACTGTATTGGCATCGGTATTGGTCCAACTGATGTGGATAGTATTAGCGTCTTCCATGTCAACAGTAAACTCTCCATCAAATGCTGCGCTGGTATTACGGAATTTGAGCAGATTGAACAAGGACTGCACAACTGGGCGTTGAACTTCTCGCTCAATTTCTTCCAAATCATAATAGTGACGGTTGATGTTGCGGCCTTCTTTGGTTGATTCGAGCAATTCGATATCATTTTCTCCTGCCAACAAGCCAACGTAGTAAATCTGCGGAATACCTGGTGCAAAACATTGAAGCACACGTGCCAAGAGATAGGCTTGGTCATCATTTCCTAAAACTGAATAGTAGGTACAATTTAACTTATAAATATCCAAATTGTTGTAGGCCTCTGAGCTGTAAATCGTTTTGACATTTGCTCCTTGGGCATAGAGGGCTTCTCTTGTCGCCTCTGTTTCCTCATCTGTCAGCAAGTCCTTGACATCGACCACTCCGTGTACAAGGTTGTAAATTGCTTGTGAGGGCAGATTTCCATCCAGTGAACAAGACGGTTGACATTACCTGAATATAGAGCATGAAGAACCAGCATCGGAAGGGCAAAGTCATAGACATAGTAGTCTTGCTCAGCGATTTTTTGCTGAATGGTGTAATGTTCATGAATTTCTGGAAGAATTTCCTCTCCTTTTGGTGCCAATAGCTGACGCGGAAAATGAAGCATTTTCCAAATATCTGGCTCAACAAAGAAACAGTTGGTGCCGATTTTCTTACTGGCGTAGGCAAAAGCGTCCAAGCGAATAATGGAAGCTCCGTGGTCCGCCAGCTGTTCCAGATTTTGCTGAATAAAGCGACGAGTTGTTTCTGTTGTCACATCGAGGTCTATCTGTTGCTCATCAAAGGTACACCAAACTTTTTCCTCACTACAATCAGCAAACTTGGCAATGCAATAGAGAGCACGTGGCTTCCGTTTGTAAATCAGGTCTACATCTTCCTGAGTCAGCTCACCGTTTGGCCAAAAGTTTTTGTAGCGGATAAACAAATCCGCATAGGCAGACTCATCTTTCTTTTCTAGGAAATCAAGGAAATAAGGCGACTTGGCTGAGATATGGTTAATCATGAAATCAAACATGAGGTAGTAGTCTTGACTGAGTGCCTCAATATCGATCCAAAAGCCTCATCAACCTTGGTATAGTCCATGGGTGCAAACCCGCGGTCGCCTGACGATGGAAAGAAGGGAAGAATGTGGACACCACCGACCACATCTTTCAAAGGGCCTTCTAAGACCTACTTTAAGTCTTTCATATTTTTTCCAAAACTGTCTGAATAGGTAATTAACATTGCTTGATTTTTTACTTTCATAACTTGCTCTATTTACCTTCCTCAAAGCGTTTATAGACTGCTATAAATTCCTCAGCAATCGTTCGAAAACCTTCTGCACTCATTAACTGATCCTCAGCGTGCAGCAGAAGTAGACCTGTTTGGCTTAATTCCCCATTCATTTCTTTTGTCAAAAGTGAGTGGTGAGCATTGTGTCCCTGTACAAATGCTTCTTCGCCTTGTTTAATTCTATCTTTAGCCTGCTCGAATTCACCCTGCTTAGCCAATTGAATAGCATCGATGTACATAGATTTTGCTGTTCCTACATAGGTGATAATTTGAAAACACACTTCGAGTACTTTTTCGTCCATTTTAATACCTCTCTTACCAATCTTCGTCTTCTAAATCGCTTGTTTCTTGTATTTCAGCTTGTAAAGCTTGTTTATCCATCTGTTTAATAAACGGATAATAAACAAAGAAAGACATAACCAAAATAAGTGTTTGCAACAAGGCTGTTTTCCAACCACCGATGATAAATCCTGAAATAATTGGAGGACAAGTCCACGGAACTTGAACGGCACCATACATAGGTGTCAGTCCAAAATAAATCGCTGAATACTGGATGATACAAGATAAAATAGGCGTTAATATAAAGGGAGTTGCTAAAACTGGATTCATTACAATCGGCAAACCAAAGAGCACCGGCTCATTGATATTAAAGATGGCTGGAACCATTTCAAGACGTCCAAGAAATTTTAGTTGTTTTGATTTTGCAAATGCAAGCATGTAAACTACCAAACCAATCGTAATCCCGGCACCTGTAACATTGATAAATTGATCCAAAAATTGAACCGTCACAATATGACCACCATTGGCTAGATTTAATTCAAGGCCCTTATCTAAAATGGCTTGGTTTTCCAAAGCATTCGCCTGTAGCAAGCCACTCATGATGCCACCAACTACAGTTGAGCCGTGCACCCCAAACATCCATAAGAATGGTATAAGGAAACACATAAGCACCGCACCAAACAATGAGTCAGTCAAGCCTTGCATTGGTGTTTGAATAAGATTATAAATCACTTCAATCGTTGTGACCTTAAACAATTGTTCAACAAGTCCGACAAAGATCGTTGCCGCTGTGATGATAACAGTAGCAGGAATCAAGGCTGAAAATGCGTTGGCTACACCAGTTGGTACGCCATCTGGCATTTTGATTTTGATATTTTTCTTCAAAAACCAAGAATAGCTTGCTCCTACAATCAAACCAACGATAATGGCACCAATCATCCCTTTCCCGGAAGTCCAATCCTTCAGAATAATGTTACCAACTACATCCCCATTTTTAGAAATTAAACTGGAGGGCTGGATTAGCAAGAAAACTGCTAGGGCAATGACACCTGCCCCAAGCGGCTCCTGTTTTTCTAGCTTAGCATAGGTATACGCAATCCCAATGACTGTTACAATCGCACTGATATTAAAGGTTGCACCAATTGCTTGATTGAGAACAGGGGTAATACCACTAGTTTCTAACATCGTTGCTAGAGCTGGAATTGGAAGATTGGCCAAGATAAGAAAGATGGAGCCAACAATCAACAATGGCATAGAGAAAACAATACCATCTTTTATCGCTGTTACACCTTTGGTATTGACAAAGGCCATCATCCTATCAACAAACTTTTTAATCAGTTTATCCTTCATCATCTTCTCCTTATTTTTTCATCATGTAAGCTTGTTTAAGAACTGCCATACCGTTTGCAGTTCCATAATCAGCCATTGCAATCACTTCTACAGGAACATTGTGAGAAGCACAAATTTCTTTTGCTTTTTCAAGTTGGAAACCAACCTGTGGGCCTAATAGAGCCACATCAATATCTCCAACTCTTTGTTCCAATTCACTGATGGAATAAGCTGCAATTGTTGCATCTTTCCCTTTTTTCTGAGCCGCTTCTTTCATACGCTCAACCAAAATACTTGTTGACATACCTGCTGCACAAAATAATCCAATATTCATTTTAATTACTCCTTATAATTCGTTTCCATTTGATGTAATCACTTTTTGATACCATGTAAAGGAATCTTTCTTCATTCGTTGCAAAGTTCCTTCGCCATTATTATTCTTATCGACATAGATAAAGCCATAACGCTTCTCCATTTCACCTGTACCAGCACTAACAATATCGATACAGCCCCAAGGGGTATAACCAATGACATTTACGCCATCTTCTTCAATCGCTAACATCATTTGTTCAATGTGTTGTTTGAGGTAATCAATGCGGTAAGAATCATGGATTCCATCAGGCTCTACCTTATCATAAGCACCGAATCCATTTTCAACTATAAAAAGCGGACAGTGATAGCGATCGTATAAAAGATTTAAGCTATAGCGTAATCCCTCAGGGTCAATCTGCCAACCCCAATCGCTTGATTCAATATAGGGATTTTTCTTAGTATAAACATCTTTGAAAAGTTCTTCTGTTTCCTCAGATGCTGTAGCAGTCACTGTATCACTCATATAGTAACTCAAGCCAATATAATCTACACAACCTTCTTTTAGAGTTTCTAGATCTTCTGGTAAAATATCCAGTTTGATATTATTTTTTCGACAAAAGGCCTCGATATAGTAAGGACGCTCTCCAAAAACATGAAGATCTCCATAGTGAAATAAACGATGCTCCATTGCCTTCTGGCTAGCAAGTATATCTTTTGTATCACATGTATTCGGGTAAAATGGTACCATTGCCAGCATACAACCAATTTTGAAATTTTTATTGATTTTCCGACCCAATTGTACAACTTTTGCAGAAGCCACTGACTGATAATGGATAACCTGCTGTAGTACCTCAACTGGATTTTCATCTTCTTGATAAATGACACCAGAATTAGTCCATGAGCACCAAGGAACATTAATTGCACCTTGATTATTGATCTCGTTAAAGGTCATCCAATACTTAACTTTGTCCTTATATCGTTCCATGACGACTTCCGCAAAACGAACAAAGAAATCAATCAACTTGCGATTACGCCAAGCACCATACTTAGTAACTAGATGATAGGGCATTTCAAAGTGACTGAGTGTGATGACCGGTTCAATTTGATGAGCTAGCAGCTGATCAAATAAATCATCATAAAATTTCAACCCTTCTTCGTTAGGTTCTTCTTCATCTCCATTTGGGAAGATACGAGTCCAGGCAATCGAAGTTCGAAAACACTTAAATCCCATCTCAGCGAATAATTGTATATCGTCCTTATAGGTTCTGTAAAAATCTATTGCATCATGATTCGGATAATATTCGTCAGGTAAGACGCCATCAGTAATCTGTCGAGAGTGGCTAGCACTTCCAACCGTCATCACATCGGCTATCGAAATGCCTTTTCCACCTTTATCATACCCTCCTTCAATTTGGTGAGCAGCAACTGCCCCACCCCATAAAAAGCCTTCTGGTATTTTTGCCATTTTACCAATCCTTTCTGTATTTTGTACTAGCGCTATGAACAAGTCTATTTTATAACATACTGTACCTGCTGACAATAGATATTGAGATAGAAAATAAATGTACAGTCGAACAATATTTGTTACATAAAAAAAACAAGAGTTTTCACTCCTATTTTTTTAAATAAACTTGGTAACGTAAGGATTCTAAAAAATAGACAACTGGAATCTGAGTGGTCAAATTAGTGGAACGTAGCGAGGAATCTGCGTAGGCAACTGGCATAAAGTAGGATAAATTTATATCCGATAGCTGTGATAAAGTGGAAATATCTGTATTTGTCAGACTAACAATCTTAGCATTTCTTTCTTTGAATCCCTGTACCAGAGTTAGAACTTCTTCTGTCTCACCGCTGACACTTAGAGCAATAACCAAAACATCCTCCAAATTAGAATGATGCAATTTCAGAGAATAAAATGGGTTAGTAATAGCAAAGCTAAGAATACCGATTTCAGAAAAAAGATATGAGCCATATTCTGCCAAACTTAGACTAGTACCCACCCCTAAAAAGATAACTTGTTTGGCTTGAACGATCAAGTCTGCTATCTCTGATAGTTGTTTTTTTAAAGCTTCATCTTGGACACTAGTCTGTAAAAATTGTATTGCTGGAATATCAATAGGAAAGTGGTTACGATATTTATTTTCCTTATCTTCCGACCTTGACAAGGCATATTTTAAATCATTGTAGCTATCAAATCCCATCTTTTTCGCAAAACGAATGATGGTTGTTGTCGATAGATTTATAGATGTCGATAGCTCTCTGATAGTCATCCTAGCAACTTTATCTCTATGTTGCAATATAAAATTATACACGCTTAATTCACTATTATTTAGCCCTTTTACTTTATGATAATCAAATAAATTCATAGACACCCTTATGCTTTTGTAGTATATAGTTGTTTCATTAACATTTCAATAATGAGAATAACAGGTACCTGCGTCGTAATATTAAACCCATTTAAAAATAATTGAGGAACATGATAGGTTATGGAGCAATCAGATAGCCTTGACAATGTTGATTCCAATGTATTTGTGATGGCAATAACTGGACAACCTTTTTCCTTTAATTTTTGTACAATTTTCAATGTTTGAGAAGTCTCACCAGATTCGGATAAGGCAATGACACAAGTTTTTTCCATACTGTTTTGTAGCACTGGTTGCCAAGGATCTTCAATACACATACTAAATTTGCCAATATTTGAAAAATAGCGCGCTCCATATCGACCTAAAGTTCCAGAGGAACCAATTCCGACAAAAACAATCTGTTCAACTTTCTTTAAGATTGCCACAGCCTCCATAATCAGCTGCAAAAAAGTATCTTGCTCAGTATAATCAATGAATAGCTTCAAAGAATGATTGTCTTGATTGTTTAAAATAATTTGCTCATTTTTTAAATATTCTTTATAAGCAATCTTAAAATGGCTATATCCATCAAATCCTAGATGCTTGCAAAATCGTTGTACGGTTCCAACTGATACATGTGCAAGTTGGGCCAATTCCTTGATTGTCATAGAGGATATATTTTCATTTTCTAAAATAGTTGTATAAATAGCATTTTCTAAGTCGTTAAAACTTGCTACAACCTCATAACTAAACATATAATTCCTTTTTCTATCTCTATTGATTTGCTTACAATGTAACAAAAAACTAATAACCAAAGTGTTCTACACTAAAATAATGGAGAGCATAATGGCTATAAAACCAAGTCAGCATTAAAATCTATTAGAAAACCAGACGAATCAGATTTGTCTAACGAGACATGGTTAAGAGAAAATACTTTAAAACAGTATTGCCTTATGTCCTAGATTATATCATATTTTTGAGCATACTTTGAGTATTGTTAGTTTATTGACTTAAAAGAAACATAACAAGAGCTTATCTCTATTAAATTGTCTCAATTTCAATCGCCCATTCTGGAGATATGTAAGGTGGGGACGTTTCTATTCCCACAAACTCCTTGTCAATGGAAACAAACACGTACCCACAGGGTAAATGGAAATAGAAACTGATAATTTCTAGCTATCACTTCTATTCATTCCAAAAATTTTCTCACTCTGATACTTCCCCACTCCAATACAAAAAGCATTGCAATCAAGGATTTTCATTATCCCTTTCATTCAAAGGTTTCTAGGTTTTTACGAGCAGAGCAACACACTCCACGTGGTGCGTTTGTGGAAAAAGATCCACCGGCTGGACTTTCTTCAATTCATAGCCCAATTCTTGATAGAGTTTGATATCACGCGCCATGGTTGCGACATTGCAGGAGATATAGGCGATGCGGTCTGCTCCTGTTTGGCTACTTGCCTTGATAAAGCTTTCGGTTAAGCCCTTGCGTGGAGGATCAACCAAGATAACGGTTGGTTGAATTCCTTCCTTGAGCCAATTTTTCATAGCATTTTCAGCTGTGTCACAGACATATTGGGCGTTTGAAATATTGTTCAGCTGAGCATTCTTTTTGCTATTCTCAACCGCTTCTGGAATCACTTCGACACCATAAACTTCTTTGACATGTTTCGCAACAGAGAGGCCAATCGTCCCGATACCAGAATAGGCATCAATGACCACATCATCTTCTTTTAATTCAGCAAAGTCAATGGCTGTTTGGTAAAGTTTTTCAGCCATTTCAGTATTGACTTGGTAAAATGCTGGTCCAGCGATTTGGTAGTCATTTCCCAACATCTGGTCAGTAATAAAGTCTTGTCCATAAAGTGTGCGCCATTCCTTACCAAAAATTGCATTGGTGTTCTGATCATTGATATTTTGCATAACCGACACAATCTCTGGGAACTGCTTGGTTAATTGTTCAATCAATTGGTCAACACGAAAAACTTTGGGACGAGTTGTCACCAAAATGACCATGATTTGCCCTGAATAGTGCCCACGACGCACCACAAAATTTCGAATCAAGCCAGATTGTTCCTTTTCATCATAAGGTTTCAAATCATAACGGCGGAGCAAGTCACGTAGACCTACTACTACCTCATCAATCACAGGATCTTGGATAAAGAAATCTTCTAGAGGCATGAGGTCATGCGAATTCTTACGGAAAAATCCTGTTTCCAAGACACCATTAATACGACGAACAGGCACCTGTGCCTTGTTGCGGTACTTGACTGGATTTTCCATGCCAAGTGTTTCAGCAACCTCTACATCAGCAATCCCAGCAATCTTGTATAGACTATCCTTGACTTGCTTGGTTTTAAACTTAAGCTGTTCTGGATATGCAAGATGACCTAAATCAGCGATTCCTGAACGCAGGTAAGCCAAATCTAGATCTTGATTACGGTATGGTGATTGGACTAGGTATTCCTCAACCTTCCCAAAACCAATCTTTTTATTAACCTTTAGGACACGCATAAGGATTTTTTCTCTCGGCAAAGCATTCTCAACAAAAAATACCAAACCATCTACCTTAGCCACACCTGAACCTTCATGGGTCAAGTCAACAATTTCAACTTCTACAATATCATTTTTCTTTAACATTCTCTTCTCTTTCTATTGGCCGACAAAAAAGACGGCAACGTTACGGTTACCATCTATTATACCATGAAATTTCTTAAGAACCAAAACTCTTGAAGAAGTTGACAATGGCTTGCCAGAGGGAGCTTAAGAAGTTACCACCTTCTTCTAGCGCCTTATCAGCATCAAAGTCAAGGTTGATATTTTTAAAACTGTCGCCAGCTTGTGAAACAATACTTTGTTTAAGGTCATTTAGAGTTTTAGTGAAGTCTGTATTACTAAGAATATCACTTTTTGAGAGATTCAAAGCAAAATTGATGATGATATTGATCTGGTTTCCTGTTATAACCTGATCAAGTTTGTAATTTTTTAAGGTATCTTCAACAATTTTGCGGACATCTTCTTCTGTCAGAGTTCCCTTAGATTCTTTTGCTTTGGCGAGTCCTGACTTGATATCGGCTAGGGCAACGTTTAGTTTATTAGCATCAAAACCAGTCTTATCCTTATTTTCAGCATTAATATCAGATAAGGCTTTGAGTTCTTCTTGCGCCAGGTCTTTGTTGGCCTGCGGCACCTTGGCTCCATTAGCTTCTAGCGAATAATAAATCCCTGCTAAAGCACTTTCACCAGTAACTGGAATAGGGGCTGCTACAGTGATTTTGGCATGTTCCACTCCCAGCGTTACTGCTGCATTGCGGTACATATCCTGAGTCACCTTAGTGATATTTTCTGGTGTTTCAATCTTGACCTCAAGTGGCGACTTATCACCTAGTTTTTGAATCTTGGCTGATGAATACAACTGTAAACTAGAGTCATTAGCCACATTCATGATTTTAGAATAGACATCAGGTGTCATGGTCTTGAGTTCTTTAGTATCTGTTGAGGCATTGTAGCCTAATTTTTTTAAAGTTTGATTTTTTTGGTCTTCAGATAGGGAAGAACCTAGGACATATTCAGGTTGAACATAGGTTTCATCGATGACTTTTTGAACATCTGTTGCTGCATGGGCGCTATTCATAGCTGTTACTGCCCACAAGACCGCAGCACTAGTTAGAAAGAGTTTCTTTCTCATAGGGATTTTCCTCCTTTGCCTTTCTAGAGTAATATATCTATCTTAAAGAAAACTTATAACAAAAACACCTGGACTAGCCAGATGTTGAAAAGAGAGTGAAACATTTGATGATGTAAAGGTTGAGTTGCACCTGTCTAGAATAATAATAGTTTCCTCCATTTACATAGAGTTCGGCTCCATGAAAAATGGAAATGGGATGAATATAACTATAAGTCTTTCCAGTGGTATTTCCCAGCAAGGGAGCAACAGTCTCACGGGAGT
The DNA here is from genome assembly GCA_905221185.1 of bacterium. Classification (GTDB taxonomy): domain Bacteria; phylum Bacillota; class Bacilli; order Lactobacillales; family Streptococcaceae; genus Streptococcus. Next base: position 100,295 of record CAJNCE010000004.1, read on the forward strand.
ACTGTTTGGCCAGAGCCAAGGTATTTTCCTTACCATTTTGGGCGATAAAATCGATATAGGCAGGTCCAAAATTATAGGCTTGAACAGCTGTCCAGACATCAACACCCTTCTTCTGCGCCAGATAGAGATTATCTGTCAGAGTTTGAACACCTTGCCGAATGCTAGAGGCATTATCATTGATGGTATTGGTAGCGCCACTAGCAGACTCACTAGACTGCATAACATCGCCTTCTTTTCCTTTTGTTTCGGTATAAATCATAGCGAGCACAAGCTCTTCGTTTGCTGGGGTGTCTTTTTCACTCAAGATTTCTCGCACCATGGGTTGATAGGTCATGACTTGCTTGACATCTTGATGAACACGGTAAGCTTTATAACCAGCAAAAAGGAAGACTGCTAGTACAAGCACTCTTCGAATTCGTTTAAACATTATTTACTTTGAATATCCTCGATATTTTTGATTAAGATAGAGTAGGTTCCATTGTCGTTTTGGATAAACTCAACAGACTCGGCGTCTTGATAGACGTTATTGGGAACGATGAGCTCAATTCCATTTGACAAGGAAAGTTTTTGGTTTTCAAATTTCTTTAATTGGCGACTGGCATCAATTTCATCAAATTGAACTGGTTCTGGTACGGCTTCTTTGACTTGGTCAATAAAGCTCAAACGAGCAGTCAGATTATTATCAAAAAGGTCGTTAGCCAATTTCTCAGGCGATAATTCATTGCTTTCTTCTAAGTTGTTGAAAATCGCTGATTTTACCTTAGATTGAAATTGAAAATCATCTGTATTAAAAGATTCAGCAATTCTCTGGGCCGTTTTTTCCAGCTCCTTGATGGATTTCTTAGGTGAAATCTTAGGGGCGACGGCAAGAAGATTTTCTGAAAAATAGTTCAAGAAAGCCCCGTTGTACTTGATTCGTTTTTCAATCAGATGATACTTGCGACTCTGAAGATTGACCACCAAGGCTTCGTCAGCACCCGTTCCAAATCCAGGCAGGTTATTCTGAGTCAGCTTGATTGGATTATCAACTTCTCCACCGAGGTGAGTCAAGGTCTCACGCAGAGCAATTCGCAAGAAAGCGAAATGTTCTACACCTTCTTTAGAAAATTGCACAAAAATCAAGTCATTGGTCTTGAGATTTTCAGAAATACTGAACTCTTCTTTCCAGAGATTAGCCAGTGTTACTGATGTCTCCAACAAATCGTCTGTGATATGATTGAAGAAGGGATTTTCTTCCTCGAAAATCCCAGTCTTGGCTTCATCTGAATACACACGTTCAATTTTTCTACGCAGGTATTCTTCGATTTTTGGAGTAATATTGAGAAACTTATCCGCTAAGAACAGCTCGGTATCATCTGGGCTGAACTGATGAATAATAGCTTTCTTAATATAAATGTCCATAAAAGTTTTAGTCCTCGTATAGTGGGAAGGCATCTGTCAATTCTTTGACTGCACTTCTCACTTCTTCTAAGACAGCTTCATTTTCTGCATTTTTAAGGGTTTTAATGATGAGTTCAGCCACTTTGCGACTTTCTTCTTCACCAAATCCACGCGCAGTAATGGCTGCAGATCCGATACGAATACCACTTGTCTTGAATGGTGACAAGGTTTCGTAAGGGATTGAGTTTTTATTTAGGGTAATATTGACTTCATCCAGCAAGTTTTGAGCAACTTTTCCGTTTTCTACAACCTTAGTCACATCCACTAGGAAGAGATGGTTTTCAGTCCCACCAGAAATGATACGGAAATCAGGGTCTTGCAAGAAGACATCTGCCATAGCCTTGCTGTTCTTGATAACATTAGCAGCATATTCCTTGAAGGCGGGATCCAAAACTTCTTTAAAGGAAACTGCTTTAGCCGCCACAACATGCTCCAAAGGGCCGCCCTGAATACCTGGGAAAATAGCTGAATTGATTTTCTTAGCTAAGTCTTCATCATTGGTCAAAATCAAACCACCACGTGGTCCACGAAGGGTTTTGTGGGTTGTGGTTGTCGTGATATGAGCGTATGGAACTGGACTTGGATGTAAACCAGCAGCAACCAAACCAGCGATATGAGCCATATCTACCATAAGTTTAGCCCCAACAGCGTCTGCAATTTCACGGAATTTTGAAAAGTCGATAATTTGAGAATAGGCTGACGCACCAGCTACAATCAGTTTTGGTTTTACTTCTTGGGCTTGTTTTAAGATAGCATCAAAATCCAAGAGTTCCGTTTCAGGGTCCACACTATAAGAAACAAAGTTGTAGGTTTGACCTGAGAAGCTAACTGGAGCCCCATGAGTCAAGTGACCACCTGCAGCCAAATCCATTCCCATAACGGTATCACCTGGCTCAATCAAGGCCATGTAAGCCGCACAGTTGGCTTGGCTTCCTGAGTGAGGTTGGACATTGGCAAATTTTGCACCGAAAATTTCTTTTGCGCGTTCAATGGCTAGAGATTCCACCACGTCTACTACATCCGTTCCACCATAATAACGGCGGCCTGGGTAGCCTTCGGCGTATTTATTCGTCAAGATAGACCCTTGAGCTGCCATAACAGCCTTGGAAACTACGTTTTCCGAAGCAATCAACTCAATGTTGTTTTGTTGTCGTTCTTCTTCTTTGGCAATAGCATTCCAGAGATCAGCATCATATGCTTTAAAATCATCTTTGTCAAAAATCATAGGTCTTCTCCTTTTATTGTGTGACTAGTCCATTAGTTTCATTTTCTTATTAGAAAAACAAACTAAAAGATGCGAATAAACCGTTTCTGCATTTTATCACAAGTATAACCAACTTTTTCATAAAATGCATGAGCACCCAGACGATGGTCGGCAGAGTTTAAGCGGATAAACCCATAGCCGCGTCTTTTTGCTTCTTCTTCCAACCCTTGTAATAAGCTTTTGCCAATACCTTGACCCTGTGCTTGAGGTGAAACTGCTAAGGCTAAGATATTAAATCCTGCTTTAGAATAAAGTGATTCATAGACCTCAGCGTGGACATAACCAAGTAAGACACGACTGACTGCATCCTCATAGCCAAGTAGGAAATGATGTGAATTCTGAGACAGTCTAGCTAGTTGACTAGACGTGTCCTCTAGACTAAAAGAATAGCCCAAAGCCTCTTGGTTAATTTCACAAATGGCTTTCACATCAGTTTCTCTTAAATCTCTTAGCATCTCATTCCTCCTCAAAAGAAATCTCTGGCAACCGAGCAAGAATATCTTCTCGCTTAATGGCCCCTTGGCGTAAGATTTTCACCTCGTCTCCAGACAAGTCCAAAATAGTTGAATCCTGTCCAGTTAGAAAAGCATCGTCTTCTAGACCCAGAACCTCTTGGTCAAAATCCTCTAGAATTTGATTAAAGGTCACTCCACTTGCCTGACCTGAAATATTGGCAGACGGCCCAATCAAGGGGCCCGTCTCTCTAATCAAATCAAGCGTGATAGGGTGACTGGGTATCCGAAATCCAACAGTCGCGAGGCCAGAATTGACCCAATAGGGAACTCGGTCATTGGCTTCAAGGATAATGGTCAAGGGACCTGGTAAAAAGGTCTCTACAAGTTTTTGAAGATAAGTTGGCTGATTCTTTGAAAAGTACAAGATATCCTCTAAAGAGGCAACATTTAGATTGAGCGCCTTGTCTCTAGGACGATGTTTGAACTGGTAAACATGGTCAACTGCTTTTTCATCTAGCGCCTTGGCAAAAAGACCGTAAACCGTCTCTGTAGGTAGAACGACAGCTCCACCATTTTCCAACTCTTGTCTAATCCTGTCCATCATCAACCACGACCATCCTATCTTGACCAAATTGGTCCTTAAGTGTTCTTACACGTTTTTTAGGAAGATGCTTCCTAAAAAGTTCAGGAACACTTTGACCTTGCTTGTATCCAATTTCAAGGTAAATCTTACCACCATCTTTGAGATAGTCTGTTGCATCTTCCGCAATTCTACGGTAAATAGCTAGGCCATCCTCGTCTGCAAAAAGAGCTAGATGAGGTTCTGAATGCAAAACATTCAAGCCGACCTCTGACGCATCTTCACGAGAGATATAGGGTGGATTGGAAACAATTATATCATATTTTTCAGAAATTTCTGTAAAACAGTCAGATTTTTTTAAAAATAATTGAAGATTTTGATTTTTAGCATTTTCGCTAGCTACATCTAAAGCATTTTGGGAAATATCTGCTGCTGTCACCGACCAATCTGGTCTGTTTTTTGCTAAGGCGAGAGCAATAGCTCCACTACCCGTTCCAATATCCAGAACTGAAAGATTCGTCTCAGGATTTTCAGCCAGGATAAGCTCCACCAACTCCTCTGTTTCTGGACGAGGGATCAATACTCGCTCATCAACATTTAACTGCATTCCATAAAAATCTGCCTGTCCAATGATGTACTGTGCCGGTTTATGAGCTGCTAACTGCTGGAAAATTCCTTTTACAAATACTTCTTCCTCTGTTGTCACCTCCTGCTGGAGGGCAAAAACAAAGTCTGTAAACGTGAGGTCTTTCAGACTACGATAGACAAAAGAGAGGCTTTCTGCTTCCTCTCCTTTTCTTATCAACTCTTCTTCAAAATCTGAAAATAATTGAGCTAATTTCATTATTTGTTTAATTCTTCTAATTTTTGTGTTTGGTCATAAAGAACCAAGGCATCCACAACTTCATCCAATTTACCAGACAAAATGGTATCTAGTTTTTGGAGAGTCAAGCCGATACGGTGGTCTGTGACACGGTTTTGTGGGAAGTTATAAGTACGAATACGTTCTGAGCGGTCACCAGTACCGATTGTTGATTTACGCTCAGCGTCTTGTTCATCCTGAGCAATCTGAGCAAAGTGGTCAGCAACACGCGCACGGATGATTTTCATGGCTTTCTCACGGTTTTTCTGCTGGGTACGTTCTTCCTGCATCTCAACCTTGATATTGGTTGGCAAGTGAACGATACGAACGGCAGTCGCAACCTTATTGACGTTCTGTCCACCAGCACCTGATGCGTGGTAGATGTCAACACGAAGGTCTTTTGGATCAATGTCGTATTCAACCTCTTCAACTTCAGGCATAACAAGAACTGTCGCTGTCGAAGTATGAACACGGCCTTGGCTTTCTGTCACAGGGACCCGTTGCACACGGTGGGCACCTGATTCGTACTTAAGCTTAGAGTATACAGACTGACCTGAAACCATAGCAACCACTTCTTTAAAACCACCGACACCATTCATAGAGGCTTCCATGACTTCAAAGCGCCAACCTTGGGCTTCCGCATACTTTTGATACATAGTTAGAAGGTCTCCAGCGAAAAGTGCCGCTTCGTCTCCACCAGCAGCGCCACGGATTTCAAGGATGATATTCTTGTCATCGTTTGGATCCTTTGGAAGAAGCAAGATTTTTAGTTTTTCTTCGTATTCTTCTTTTTCAGCCTTGGCATCTTTGAGCTCTTGCTTGGCCATCTCTTCCAAGTCCGCATCTCCACCTGATTCCTTAATCATCTCTTCAGCATCGACGATGTTTTGAAGGACTTGTTTGTACTCACGGTAGGCTGTTACAGTGTCACGAGTGGAAGCCTCTTCTTTTGAGAAATCCATGAAACGCTTGGTGTCCGAAACCACATCTGGGTCACTGAGCAACTCTCCTAATTCTTCATAACGGTCTTCTACAGCTTGTAGTTGATCATAGATGTTCATTTTTCTTCATTCTCCTTATTGATTTCAGGCGCAAAATAATGTTTACGGCAAACCGAGATATAGGTTTCATTGCCACCAATCTGAATCTGCTCTCCATCGTAAACGGGCAGTCCATCCTGTGTTCGCAAAACCATAGTTGCCTTTTTCTTACAATACTGACAGATGGTCTTGATTTCGTCAATCTTGTCTGCTAAGAGCAAGAGATACTTGGAACCTTCGAACAGTTCATTGCGAAAATCATTTTTCAAACCAAAAGCCATGACAGGTATGTCTAACTCATCAACAACACGAGCTAGATCGTAAACATGGTGACGCTTGAGAAACTGGGCTTCATCGACCAAAACACAGTAAGGTTTTTCTGGTAGGTCTCGGATATAGCCGAAGATATCCGTCGTCTCCTCAATCGCAATGGCAGGGCGCTTCATGCCAATTCGACTCGACACATAGCCAACACCGTCACGCGTATCCAGAGCCGAGGTCATAATCACAACACCTTTTCCTTGCTCCTCATAGTTATAGGCCACCTTGAGAATCTCAATCGTCTTACCAGAGTTCATGGTCCCATAACGATAATACAACTGTGCCATGTTTCTTGCTTCACGTCCATTTCTAAATTTTTGCTACATTCTAGTATATCATAATTTTCTTAAGCTTTAAACGGCAAAATGTGGTAAAATAGAAGAAATCAAAAACTAGTGGAGGAAGCTATTATGCCATTTGTACGCATCGATTTATTTGAAGGACGCACGCTCGAGCAAAAGAAAGCTCTTGCTAAGGAAGTAACAGAAGCTGTTGTCCGTAACACTGGAGCACCTCAATCTGCTGTCCATGTCATCATCAACGACATGCCAGAAGGAACTTACTTCCCACAAGGGGAAATGCGCACCAAATAAGCTAGCTTAAGCAGAATTGCTTAGGCTTTTTCAATCTCCAAGTAGCATCCATTGAAGAAATAGTTCAAATTTGTTACAATTTGAAAAGAGACTTGGAAAAATTTCCAAGAAAAGAGCTATTTATTAAAGGAAACATTATGATTACACGTGAATTTGATACCATCGCTGCCATCTCTACTCCACTAGGTGAAGGGGCTATTGGTATTGTCCGCCTGAGCGGAACAGAAAGTTTTGCTATTGCGCAAAAGATTTTTAAAGGAAAAGACTTGAGACAGGTTGTTAGCCACACTCTCAACTACGGTCACATCGTTGACCCTCTAACTGGTAAAGTCATGGACGAGGTCATGGTGGGAGCCATGAAATCTCCAAAAACCTTCACTCGTGAGGATATTATCGAGATTAACACCCACGGTGGGATTGCAGTAACCAATGAAATTCTCCAACTAGCGATCCGTGAAGGAGCTCGGTTGGCAGAACCTGGTGAATTTACCAAACGTGCCTTTTTAAACGGTCGCGTAGATTTGACACAGGCTGAGGCAGTGATGGACATCATCCGTGCAAAGACTGACAAGGCCATGAACATTGCAGTTAAGCAATTAGACGGTTCCCTTTCTGACCTCATTAACAATACCCGTCAAGAAATCCTTAACACACTTGCCCAAGTCGAGGTTAATATCGACTATCCTGAGTATGACGATGTTGAAGAAGCGACTACTGCTGTGGTCCGTGAGAAGACTATGGAGTTTGAGCAATTGCTAACCAATCTCCTTAGGACAGCCCGTCGTGGTAAAATCCTTCGCGAAGGAATTTCAACAGCTATCATCGGACGCCCCAACGTTGGGAAATCAAGCCTTCTCAACAACCTCTTGCGTGAAGACAAGGCAATCGTCACAGATATTGCTGGTACAACCCGTGATGTCATCGAAGAATACGTCAACATCAACGGTGTTCCTCTCAAATTGATTGATACAGCTGGTATCCGTGAAACGGATGACATCGTGGAACAAATAGGTGTTGAGCGTTCGAAAAAAGCCCTCAAGGAAGCTGACTTGGTTCTGCTAGTACTAAACGCTAGCGAGCCCTTAACTGCCCAAGACCGACAACTTCTTGGGATTAGCCAAGATACAAACCGTATTATTCTTCTTAATAAAACCGACCTGCCTGAAGCGATTGAAACATCGGAACTACCTGAAGACGTTATTCGTATTTCAGTCCTTAAAAACCAAAACATTGATAAGATTGAAGAACGCATTAATGACCTCTTCTTTGAAAATGCTGGTCTAGTCGAGCAAGATGCAACCTACTTGTCCAACGCCCGTCATATTTCCTTGATTGAGAAGGCTATTGAAAGTTTGCAGGCTGTTAATGAAGGTCTTGAACTGGGGATGCCAGTTGACTTGCTTCAAGTTGATTTGACTCGTACTTGGGAAATCCTCGGAGAAATCACTGGAGATGCTGCTCCAGATGAACTCATTACCCAACTTTTTAGCCAATTCTGTTTAGGAAAATAAGAAAAATCCATGATCCTTCATTCGGTCATGGATTTTATTGTCTTATTAGTAATCTGGTCTTAAGACACCTGTTACAGTTGCCTTGGTCGCTTCGTAGTCGCCATCTACGACAACCTTGATAATGCGTTTAGCATCTTCTTCTGGTGCTGGAACTAGAGGTAATCGAGTTGGGCCAGCTTCAAATCCCATATAGTTCAAAACTGCCTTAACTGGAGCAGGACTTGGATAAGAGAAGAGGGCATTGACTTTAGGAATGAATTTACGCTGAATAGCTGCAGCTTTCTTCATATCACTTTCTGCAATGGCAGTAAACATCTCGTGCATCTCATCTCCATTTGTATGAGAGGCAACAGAAATAACCCCATCCGCACCAAGGTTCATGGCATGGAAAGCATCTCCATCCTCACCAGTATATACCAAGAACTCTTCTGGTTTGTGCTCAATCAAGTAAGCCATATTAGCCAAGCTAGTACATTCTTTGACACCGATAATATTTGGATGATCAGCCAAGCGAAGCATGGTTTCTGGAGTTAATTCGACAACCACACGACCTGGAATGTTATAGATGATAATTGGTAGATCCGAAGCATCTGCAATGGCTTTAAAGTGCTGATACATCCCTTCTTGAGAAGGCTTGTTATAGTAAGGAACAATAGCAAGCCCAGCAGCAAAACCGCCAAATTCCGCTACTTCTTTGACAAACTCGATCGAGTCTCGCGTATCATTGGTACCTACACCCGCAATCAAAGGTACACGTCCATTGACAATCTTTTGTACAGCCGCAAAGAGTTCCAACTCCTCATCGTGGGTCAAAGTTGGACTCTCAGCAGTCGTTCCAGCTAGAAGAATTCCGTCTGTATGATGCGCTAACAAATGCTCAATCAAGGCTGGAATGGCATCAAAATTGATGGAACCATCCTCATGGAAGGGGGTAATAAAAGCTGTGATGATTTTACACTCTTTTAAATCTTGATAAGACATGAAAACACCTCTCTATTTCAAAGAAGGAGTTCATCTGAACTCCTAAACGATATGACTATTTTAATTCAAATTTCAATTCGGCTGTTGGACGAACCAATCCACGTTCATGAAGAGTTTCAGCAATCTGAACTGAGTTCCAAGCAGCACCTTTGAGAAGGTTATCTGAAACAACCCACATATGGATTCCTTTTTCAGCATCCAAGTCTTTACGAATACGACCAACAAAGGTATCACGCGAACCAACTGCATTGATAGCTTGAGGATAGATTTGATGAGCTACATCATCTTCAAGAACAGCACCCGGGAAGGCTGCGATAGCTGCTTTTACTTCTTCTATTGGAGCCACTTCTTTTGTTTCGATATAAACAGACTCAGAGTGAGCTGACAAGACTGGAATACGCACACATGTTGCAGATACTGCAATGCTATCATCTTCCATGATTTTCTTAGTTTCCTTGGTCATCTTCATCTCTTCATATGTGTAATCATTGTCAGTGAAGACATCGATTTGTGGAAGAGCATTAAAAGCGATAGGATAATGTTTCTTATCACCACCTGAAGGCAAGATTTCCGCATGCAAATCACGTGGGTTTACACCATCATTCAAGACTTCACGAAGTTCACGTTGTGTCTCAAGAATTGCTCCCATACCAGCACCTGAAACGGCTTGGTAAGTTGAAACAATGATACGGTCCAAGCCCCATTTTTGGCGAACTGGCTCAAGAGCTACCATCATTTGGATTGTTGAACAGTTAGGGCAAGCAATAATCCCGTTGTGGGCATCAAGTGCATGAGCATTGACCTCTGGAACAACCAAAGGAACATCTGGATTTTGACGGAAGTAAGATGTATTATCTACTACTACCGCTCCAGCTTTAACTGCGTATGGTGCATACTTAGCTGATGTAGAACCACCTGCTGAAAAGAGAGCAATATCAACTCCTTCAAAAGCTGTTTCAGTCGTTTCTTCAATCGTAATATCTTGGTCTTTAAATTTTAAAGTCTTGCCTGCTGAACGTGAAGAAGCAAGTAAACGAATTTTATCGATTGGAAGTGTTGATTCTTCCAACATTTTTATCATCTGAGCACCGACAGCACCTGTCGCGCCGACTACAGCAACTGTATATCCCATAAATAACCTCTTTCGGAATTTTCTAAAAATTTCTATAATAGAAGTATTATACTACTTTTTCCATGAATTGCAAAGCTTTTTCATCATTTTTTGGAAAATAAAAATCCCCGGTCGCTAGACCAGGGACTAAGAGGCATCTTCATGTGATGAGCAGGTTCACACAACTCATCAAGGTCCGCTCCTGCGTTATGACCTCCTTATGCTCAATAGTAGTCCGAAGACTACCTATCGACTCATCGCATCTACTATTCTACTAAAGAGAAGGACTTTTGTCAACAGACGAAACTCTTTGATTTTATTTACACATGTGCATAAGAAACATCTTTGAAAAATTTGGGGCAGACATAACAAAAACCCTTGTAAATCAAGGGCTTTTCTGTCTATTTAATGCTAATTGCCGGGATTGAACCGGCGACCTCATCCTTACCATGGATGCGCTCTGCCAACTGAGCTAAATCAGCTTACTTAAAAAGTATACTATAATCAGAAAATCTTGTCAAGTTTCCTTAGATATTTTCCATAAGAAAAAGCCAGGTAATGACTACCCAGCTTGTCTAATTCTATTTGCTCAAATCGATTCGACGACCAATTTTTCCAATGATAATCGCTCCAATAATCAATGAGGCAAATTCACCAACTCCTGTTGTAAACCAAGTAAGGAAAAATGGTAATTGCGCTACAATATTCAACTCTGCAGCGATGGTAAACATGGAAATTGAAAAGAGGATTGAAAAGAAGAAATGATCTTTTCGAATCAATCCGTTAAAGAGGTAATCTTTGCTGTATTTTGCAAAAAGCCAAACACCTAGACTGAGGAATACTAGGGTTGATCCTCCACCAACAAAGACATCTAGCAGTCCGAAGCTAAAGAAATTAGCAATCATACAACCGATGGTAACTCCGATGATGTACTTAGGATTGTAAAAAGCCATAAAGTTCATCATTTCTGAAATACGGAACTGATAAGCACCATAGCTGATGGCATTTAGAGGCGGTGTAACAGTCAAAACGACATAGATAGCAGCGACGATTGCAATATCTGCAACATCACGAATAGTTAATTTTTTCATCTTTTCTCCTTTAGCGGGTTATCCGCGTAAAATATGCTTGGTGAAAGAAGCTAAGCACCAAGGGTTGCTTTATTCAACCTTACTAGTATAGCACAATAGCCTCCTTTATGCTATACTAAAAGCATGAAAAAACGTATTCAATGTCTCTTGGATAATGAACTCTTTGCTTATCTCTTTTTTGGTATAGCGACTACTCTTGTTTCGATCCTATCCCGATTAGTCATTTATCAACTAAGTCATCAGGAACTCCTCGCTACTGCTTTAGCAAATATTATCGGTATCCTCTTTGCCTTTATCACAAATGATACGGTTGTATTTAAGCAAGCTAGACAGAATTGTCCTAAGCGTCTAGTGAAATTTTCTCTTGCCCGCCTTTCTACTTTTCTGTTAGACTTGTTTTTAACTTTTCTCTTTGTAACTCAGTTTCCTAACATTATTGGTCAGTTCGTAAACGATAATCTTGATAAGATTAATAGTATTGAAACAGTTCTTGCACAATTATTGATAATTATCCTTAATTATATTTTTAGTAAGGTTTTTGTATTTAAAAAATAAAATTCCTGAGCATATAGCTTGCAAGCTCTTCTTAATTAATATATAATGAAGAGTAAAAATTTTTTGAAAGGTAAAATGAAAATGTTAAAAGATCTTAAAGCATTTTTGCTTCGTGGTAATGTTGTTGACCTTGCTGTCGGTGTGATCATTGCCTCTGCTTTTGGTGCTATCGTAACTTCATTCGTTAACGATATCATCACTCCACTTCTATTGAACCCTGCTTTGAAAGCTGCAAAAATCGAACGTATTGCTGAACTTTCATGGAATGGAGTTGCTTACGGTAACTTTTTGAGCGCTGTTATCAACTTCCTTGTAGTTGGTACTGTTCTATTCTTTGTGATTAAAGCTATGGAAAAAGCTCAAAACCTTACCAAAAAAGAAGAAGTTGCTGAAGAGGAAGCACCAGCTGGTCCAACTGAGTTGGAAGTACTTCAAGAAATCAAAGCTCTTCTTGAGAAAAAATAATCGTTTAAAAGGATCTAGCACAAAGCTAAATCCTTTTTCTTTACTCTTTCGGCAACTTACCTGCTTTCTCAAGCATTTTCTTGATCAGATAAGGCATCTTGACATTCTCCCGACCTTTTTTCTCAATCAATTTTTTCACAAATTCTGGCATTTGTAAATCTTCAGATTCAGCCAAAATGTTTTTCGTCTCATCTGAAGGAACTAATTCATCAAAGGTTTCTTCTTCTGGAAGAAATTCCTTAAATTCTTTGTCCTCATTAGCTCTGACGGTATTGACCAAGGCATCAATCAAACGAGAATCTGTATTTGGCATTGGTGGACGATGGTAGTTTACCCCAAATTCCTGACATAAGTCATAACACTCCACATCATTGTCAAACAAGACTTCAATATGCTCGCTGATGAAGCTGATAGGAACAAAAATGTAATGGTCTGGATGTTCTGCCTGTTCTCTGAGATACTCCAAAACATCTGGTTTAATCCATGGGATACCGATATCGCTTTCACTCTGCCAAGTATTGGTATATTGTTCTGAACTCAAGCCCAACTTTTCAGCGACTAGCTTGCTATTTTCGAAAATTTGATCGATATATGGGTCACCAAAATCCAAGGCAAAAATGGGCACACTGTGGGCTGAAAAGATGACTTTAAAGCTATCCTGCTTTACTTCTTCTTTTAAAATCTTAGCAATTTCCTCTGCCCAATAGTTTAAGAGTGCTTCTTCTTGATACCAGTCCTTAATGACCAAAAATTGAATTTGTTTGCTTTCCAAAAATTTCTCATAGCCCATGACAGAGTAGAAAGAATAATGAGGCTCCAAAATCAAGCAAATACACTGTTCAATGCCGTCTGCTTCCATCTGACCGATCACATCTGGAATAAAAGGTCTGGAAAATTTATTGGCAAAATAGACAATATACTCATTCCCCAGTCTAGCTTCTACCAAGGCAACCTCTTCACGGGTAATTTTTTGCAGAGGCGTGCCCCCAATTCGTACATAATTATCGTAGAGCGTTTGAATTTCGTTGTCTTGAGGTCTCACTCCACGACGAATATTTGTGAAAAAATCAGCCACACCTTCAAAGGTAATCTCTTCTGGCGAACCGAAAGTCATCATTAAAATTGCTTTTTTCATAATCGCTTCCTTGTGATATTTTTATCAAGTTTATTTTATCATTAATTCGTTGATAAGTAAACGCCAACATAGCGAATTTCCCTAACTTCAGTCTTTTGTTTTTCTCTCTTTTCTATGATACAATGGAAAAAATGAATTCAAAAGGAGTTTTTTATGACTTACCCAAATCTCTTGGACCGCTTTTTAACCTACGTTAAGGTCAATACGCGTTCTGATGAACACTCTACTACTACTCCAAGTACGCAAAGTCAGGTAGATTTTGCGACCAATGTTCTTATTCCTGAAATGAAACGTGTTGGACTGCAAAATGTTTATTATCTACCAAATGGTTTTGCTATTGGAACTTTGCCAGCCAATGATCCATCTTTAACACGTAAAATTGGCTTCATCTCCCACATGGATACTGCTGATTTTAATGCCGAAGGAGTCAATCCTCAGGTGATTGAAAACTACGATGGTGGTGTGATTGAACTAGGGAATTCTGGTTTTAAATTAGATCCAGCTGACTTCAAGAGTCTGGAGAAATATCCAGGACAAACCCTCATCACAACTGACGGAACAACCTTGCTAGGGGCTGATGACAAGTCTGGGATTGCTGAAATTATGACAGCTATTGAATATCTGACTGCTCACCCTGAAATCAAGCACTGTGAGATTCGTGTCGGCTTTGGTCCAGATGAAGAAATCGGTGTTGGTGCCAATAAATTTGATGCAGAAGATTTTGATGTGGATTTTGCCTACACTGTTGATGGTGGCCCACTAGGTGAACTTCAGTACGAGACTTTCTCAGCAGCTGGTGCTGAATTGCATTTCCAAGGTCGTAATGTCCATCCTGGTACTGCCAAAGGACAAATGGTCAACGCCCTTCAGTTAGCAATTGATTTTCATAATCAACTTCCAGAGAATGACCGACCTGAGTTAACGGATGGTTACCAAGGTTTCTATCATCTAATGGATGTGACAGGTAGTGTCGAGGAGGCGCGTGCAAGCTACATCATTCGCGATTTTGAAAAAGCTGCCTTTGAAGCGCGTAAAGCAGCTATGCAATCTATCGCTGATAAGATGAATCAAGAACTTGGGAGTGACCGTGTCACCCTAAACTTGACAGACCAGTACTACAATATGAAAGAAGTCATTGAAAAAGATATGACTCCAATTACCATTGCTAAAGCCGTTATGGAAGATCTGGGTATCACTCCTATAATCGAACCAATCCGCGGCGGGACAGACGGCTCTAAGATTTCCTTTATGGGAATCCCTACTCCAAATATCTTTGCTGGTGGGGAAAACATGCATGGACGTTTTGAATACGTCAGCCTTCAGACTATGGAACGTGCAGTTGATACCATCATTGGTATCGTCGCTTATAAAGACTAAAAAAGACGAGGTAGCTCAGCTACTTCGCCTTTCTTTTTACTCTGCTGGTTTTGCTTGATTTCCAGTACTTGTTGCAGATTCTGTTGTTTCCTTTTCTGAAGCTGGTTCAGCAGGTTTAGAATCTGTTGCCTTGCTCGGTTTGTTTTCGTCGCTAGCAGTTTCACTGTTAGATTCTGCAGCTGAGTTTGGTTGGTTCTCAGCACTCGTCTTATCACCATTTGCCTCGGCATTTGTTGCTGGAGTTGCTTCTTCACTTGCGCTTGATTTTGACTTAATTTCTTGATTCAAGACCAGAATAGCTTTTGTCAATTCAAGTAAAGCAGCCTTATCTTTACTCTTAGCAGAAAGTTGATCTAGTAGAGCATCCACCTTATCAAAGTCCGCATCAGAACCTTTATTGTTTTCTAAATAAGCATGAAGCGACATAAGAATATCATAGAGTTTTTGATAGAGTACAAGTGTCTGAGGATCTTGCTCAGCATTTTCCTTCTCTTGTTGAAGGGCGCTGGCAATACGAGTCAAGACGTCTTTCACCTGACTGTTTACTTCATCCAAGTCTGCATCAGCCTTGTTTGTGGCAGCTTTGAGATTTTCTACTTCTTCTGCCAAGGATTGTCTGATTCCTTCTTCTTGGATTTGTTCCAAGAGTTGATTTGCCTTGCTCAAAAGACTTTCTACTTGTCCCTTGCTGACATGATTGACGTGCTCTTCAGGCATAAAGTCTCCATACAATTCTTTCAAGAAGCCATAAATAGCTGTTTTGGCACTTTGATTATCAACTTTTTCAGTATCTAGAACTGTCTGACTTGACTTCGCAGTAGTTGGCTGAGCTTTCAAAGCTTCTTCCACTTCTTGTTTTGCTTGATAGATGCTTGGGAATAATTTGTTCAATTCTGCTGCTTTTAGGAAGGATTGAGATTGATACAAGGTCCAAGTCAACTGAGCTACTTTGTTTCGAAGTTCATCACTCAAACGACCGTCATTTACGTGTTCGTAGAAATACTTGATGTATTCTACAGTTGTAACACCTGTTCGATCATTAAAGTCCTGCAAAGCTTGAAGTTGTGATTCAACCGCTGCTAAACCAGCCTCATCTTTAGCTAACTTAGCTTCTTGGAGTCGAACGAGTAGGTCTTTCTTAGGAAGTCCATAAGTGTCTGTATCCAGTGTGTTGATTTTATCAATCAAGGCCTGATATTTCTTATCTAGAGCACTTGTTTCAACAGGTTTGACACTTTCATCAATATGGATATATTGCTTATCAAAGAGATCAAGGGTTGCAAGATAACCTGCTGTAGAGTTAGTTGCCAATTTCTTCATGTTTTCAGTAAACTGACCTAAAGCTAACTCAATCTGTCTTTGTACAATAGGCTTGTCTTTGTAGATGCTTCTGCTATCAGCTAGAAGTTGATCTACTTTTGCCAAAACTGCCTTCTCATCAAAAGCTCCAGGTTGGTAGTTGGATTGGAGGGCTGGAATTTTGTTTTTCAAAGCCACTTCATAGCCCTTGGTTTGAACCTTGATGTAGTGATTGTGGTCGCCATGAGGAATCACAAAACTACCATTCTCTACCTGTAAGCTATAAGGAGACACCCCATCTCGCAAGGCAGTCGTATAGAGTTCATTTAGGAAATCAAGTTCTGGATTTCCAGTTTGGAGTGGCAAACGAACATGTTCCTTACGAACAGCATATGGGTGGATATGAGTTGGATCGTAGGCTTGGTCTGGATTTCCAAAGACAAAGAATCCGTTTGAAATTCTAATCGCTTCAAGCGGAACACCATAGGTCTTAGAGATATAAGCAATTTTTTCTTCGTCGCTAGCATCTTTTGAGAAAGACTCTACCGTTTTAGCAAGAGGTTTTACAGGCTCTGCATCATGATGGGTTTTCAAGTGGTCCTGCGCGGCCTTGATTTGTTCAGCTGTCAAATCCTTCTTGAAGAAGTAATGATTGTGATCACCGTGACTCATAACAAATCCTTGCTCATCCTCACTTATGACACGATTGGCATAAAAACCGTGATCGTGTTCCTCACCATGATGGTGTCCATGATGATCTTCGTCGTGATCGTCATCATGAGCTGGACTTGGTGTTACTGTATTTGCACCTTTCAAGTGGTCTTGCGCTGCCTTGATTTGTTCAGCAGTCAAATCCTTCTTGAAGAAGTAATGATTGTGGTCGCCGTGACTCATGATAAATCCTGAACTATCTTCAGCAATAATCCGATTGGCATCAAAGCCGTGTCCACCTTCTTCATGTTCCTCATGTGAAACACTAGGATTGGCTGCAAGAGATGGCGAAGGGGTTACTAGACCATTGTTAGGAAGAGTCGGTTGCCCAATTGGGTTCGATTTCGGAATGTAATGGAAATGATCACCATGCCTTACGATATAAGCTGTAGCTGTTTCTTCAACGATATCTTTTGGATTAAAGATATAGCCATCAGATGTTGCAGAGAAAGCCTTATTTGTAGTCAATGAGGCATGATTCACTGTAGATGGTTTAGTTGAAAGACTTCCTAAACTAGACGCTACTTCATGAGGTTTTTCATTTGTAGAGACTGTAGAACCAGTTCCACCGATAGGCACCATTCTAGCAATCTTTTCTTCTAAAGCAGAGAGCTTACTGTAAGGAATAAAGTGGTAATGGTCGCCATGCGGAATCGCAACTCCATTTGCCGTACGGCTAATAATCTTAGCAGGGTCAAAAACCAGACCGTCTGATTCACTGTAACGTTGGTCACTAGGTGAATCATAGAGTTCTTTCAAAAGACTTTGAAGATTTTCAGATTTATTTGCTGGCTTGCTAGTTGAGCCTTGTGCTACAGATTGCGTGTTATTGTCACTAGCTGCTGAAGAATAGCTTAACTGACTCGGTTGCGTATTTTTTCCAGCTAGATGAGCTTTTGCTGCTGCTAATTCACTAGCAGACAAATCACTTTTTGGAATGTAGTGATAGTGACCTCCGTGAGGAACGATATAAGCATCACCCGTATCTTCGATAATATCAGCTGGATTAAAGACATAACCATCATCTGTCGTATAGCGTCCCTGAGACCTTGCTACAGCAACATCAGAGCTGACCTTCTCATTATCTTTGACATGTTCTTGTTTTTGACGGTTGATTTCATCCTTAGTTCGAACATTATCAGCATGAGCTGCATCTTTCAGGTAGACATAATATTTTCCATCGACCTTGATGATATAACCACCTTTGACCTCATTGACAATATCCCCATCCTTAAGCTGGTAGTTTGGATCCTTCATCAGGAGTTCTTCACTAAAGAGGGCATCATAAGGAACTTTCCCATTATAGTAATGATAGTGATCACCGTGTGACGTCACATATCCCTGATCTGTAATCTTAATAACAATTTGCTCAGCCTGAATTCCTTCTTTCTGACTGACCTGGTCTGGTGTCAGGTTTTCACTTTTCTGACTTGACTGGCTACCATCCACATAAGAGACCCGATTATTGTCCTTATTTTCCTGCGATCGATGCTGATTTAGCGCATAAGCACATAAGCTCAAGGATACGATAACAGCTGATCCAGCTGCAATATACTTTTTACTGAATTTCATAAATCCCTCATTTCAATAAATGATGAAGCTTTTCTTAACTTCTTTTCTCGGTTAAACAGTTTTTTCTAAACCGGTTATTTAACCAATTAATTAACCAGTAAATAGTTTACCTTTTTTAAGTTTATCTGTCAAGATTTTTATATCATTTTAAAAAATAAAAGCCAGTATTGCTACTGACTCTTACATCATATTGATTTATAGGATAAAGTTTATACTGCTGGTTTCATCGTTACTGACTCACTACCTTTTAGCAAAGCAAGTAATTTTTCTGCTTCTGCCATGATACCATTATTATCCATGGTTTGGAGACTTAAGTTATTTCGTAAACCAGCTAGGGTTTCTGTTGCATTAGCTTTCAAACTAGCATCTGTTACTTTGGCAAGTAAAGATTCTGCTTCTTTGAGTTTAGCTTCTACTTTTTCAGTCTCTACTTGAGGGACTTCTGGCTCAGCAGGTGTTTCCTCTACTGGATCTTCATCTGCTTTGAAGTTCTTATTTGGATCTTCACTGTGGTCTTTCTTACCTAAGACATGCT
Organism: bacterium; assembly: GCA_905221185.1. Lineage (GTDB taxonomy): Bacteria > Bacillota > Bacilli > Lactobacillales > Streptococcaceae > Streptococcus. Next base: position 119,193 of record CAJNCE010000004.1, read on the forward strand.
CGCTGGCATTTCCCCATCCATCATTAGAATGTGGACGTTCGTCAGGATGTTCAACATAGTACTTAATCGTCGCAAATAAGTCTTCCAAAGTATAACCGTTTGGAGCCTTGTATGAGTGATCATCAAACCAAGCAAATTTGATGTTGTGGTAATGATCCTTATGAGGAATGATTAAATTACCATTTTTTATCTCAACTGTATGCTCAACCATGTATGGAAGTCGAACAAGTGGAATTCGTTTCTCCCCTTTTACACGATTGTAAATGGCCGCTGCACTATCTCCAGTTGGATTTGCTTGAGCGTCTGCATCTGGAGATGGAGGTAGGATACCTTTTTCCTTAGTATAAGATTGAGCAGCTGCTTTTTCTTTATCAGAAAGGCTGTCTTTTCCAATCCAGTGACTATGGCCCATATGAGGCGTTACATAGGCATCCCCTTCATCACTGATAATATCATGTTCGTCAAAAATGTAGCCGTCTGAGGTTGTATACTTATCAGCTAATTGAGCAATACGGACTTCGTTTTCGGTATATTCAATTTGAGAATTTGGTTTGCCAAGACGTTCAGGATGGGTAATTGGTGCTAGGAATGCCAATAAATCATCTACTAATTTACCTTTATTAGAAGATTCATCATTCAAGCGTTCTGCTAATTTGTCTAAGGCTTGGAAATCAGAAGTACGCCCCTTATTTTCAGACAAGGCTTTATGAGCCTCGGCCAATAAATTATATGCTTTATCATAAAATTCTTGGTCACGAGGAGCAACATTTTCTTTCTTCGCAACTAGGGCATGTGTCTCTTGAGTTTTCTTAGACAAGAGATTTTCAATAGCGTCAATCTTATCCTTGGCTAAGTCTTTAGCTAGAACATAACGACTGACTCCCTTATCCTCAAAAATATAACCGTCGCCAACTTTTCTAACAACCTGGTTGACATCAAGTTCAGTCGGTTTATTTTCCACTGGTGCTAGAGGTTTTGTAGTTAGAGCTGGAGCTGGTTTCAGAGGAGTAACACTTGGCAAGACATTGCAATTTTGTCCCTTGACAGCTATCATACGAGCCAATTTTTCTTCCAGCGGTGACATTTGTGAATAAGGAATAAAGTGATAATGATCTCCGTGGGGCACTGCGACACCGTTAGCTGTACGTTTGATGATTTGTGCCGGATCAAAGACTAAGCCATCCGATTCTACATGTCGTTCTGATAAAGGTTTGGCATACAATTCACTTAAAAGTGTTGAAATGTCTTCCCCTTGATTTTGATGATAAGTTGGTGTGACAGTCAGATTAGGAGTCTCTGTCAAACTTGGTTGTGCCGGATTAGCATTCTCACTACTTGGTTTACTTGAACTTGTAGAGGAATGTGAACCCTGTTTACCATTCCAATAAGCTTGAGCGGCAGCCAATTCTCCTGCCGACAAAGCGCCTTTTGGTATGTAGTGGAAATGATTTCCATGCGGTACAATAAAAGCGTCACCTGTATCTTCAATCACATCTGTTGGACTAAAGACATACCCATCATCCGTTGTATAAGCGCCTCCAGTTCCTCGATTTGGTGCCTGCGTATTGAGATTAAAGTTTGGTTTAATGGTTGAACTTGGTGTTGAACTTGGTTTCTCAGGACTGCTTGGTTTCGTATTATCAGCATGACTTTGAACTGGCTGACCTCCAATTGGCAGATTTCGAGCCAATTTTTCTTCCAAAGCAGACATTTGCGAATAAGGAATGAAATGGAAATGATCCCCGTGAGGAACTGCCACACCATTTGCAGTACGTTTTGTAATCTGTGCTGGGTCAAAGACTAATCCATCAGACTCCACATGACGTTGGCTAAGTGGCAAGGCGTACAATTCTTGAAGGAGACTAGCTAAATCCTCATTTTGACTTTCAGGAGCTTTGGCAGAATCTTGAGGAGCCTCAGATTGACTCGTTCTCACACTAGATCTTGTTTCACCTCTGCTTGAACGATATTCAACGGTACTTAATTGGCCACCTTTTCCAGATAAGAAGGCTTGGGCTGCAGCTAATTCACTGGCAGATAAGTCACTCTTAGGAATATAGTGGAAGTGATTGCCATGAGGAACGATATAAGCATCACCCGTGTCCTCAATGATATCAGATGCATTGAAGATATACCCATCATCCGTTGTATAACGTCCTTGGGCTCTGGCAGCAGCCACAGCATTATCTGTGCTTGCATTATGATTATGACTATGTTCCTGCTTCTGACGCTTAATCTCTTCTTTTGTCCGAATATTGTCCGCATGAGCCGCATCCTTGAGGTAAACATAGTATTTCCCGTCTACCTTAATCACATAGCCACCCTTGATTTCATTGACAATGTCTGCATCCTTCAACTGATAATTCGGATCTTTCATGAGGAGTTCTTCACTGATGATGGCATCATAAGGAACCTTGCCATTATAGTAATGATAATGATCTCCATGAGAGGTCACATAACCTTGATCCGTAATCTTGATGACGATCTGTTCTGCGTTGATTCCCTCTCTCTTACTGACTTCATCAGGTGTCAAATTCTCTGCCTTTTGACCAACCTGATCACCGTCTATATAAGCAACTCGATTAGACTCTTTCTTAGCCTGACCAGCTTGGTAACGACCAAGTTCATAGGAACAAATACTTAGGGCAAGAACTGCCACTGAACCCGCTACATATTTTTTATTAATTTTCATTCTTTCCTCACTTTAATTCTTCTGCTAGAACACTCATATTGTCTTCTAGGTTTTCTAAATAAGTCTTGTCATTTTGTGGGTCTGCCTCTAAAGGATTTAGAGTTTTAAGATCCACACCTGTTGATTTGACAAGAGTTTCAGCTACTTTTGAAGAAGCATTACTTTCTGTAAAAATTGTTTTAACCTTATAGGTTTTAACAAATTCTTGAATTTCAGTTAGTTGTCTTGGACTGGGTTCTTGTTCAGGAGAGATACCTGCAATCCCCAGTTGATTAAGTCCAAATCGCTTAGCAAGATAAGAAAAGGCTGTATGTTGTGTTACAAAAGTCTTCTGACTCGCTTTTTCAAATTTAGGTTGGAATTTCTTAGTCAATTCCTGAGCTTTTTTAATAAAGGCTTGCGCATTTTTTTGATAAGTTTCTTTATGCTCACTATCCACCTCTGAAAGTTTATCAGCGATAATTTGCGCTTCTTCGCCAGCTTTCTCAGGATCTAGCCAAGTGTGAGGATCATAAAGCGTTTTTTCATCAACTCCATCACCTGCTTCCACATCTTCTAGCCCTGGAACGCGGTCCAAGGTCATTCCTTCAGAAGCCTCTAAAACCTTAACTTTAGATTTTTTAAGATTGGGATCCAAACTTCCTGCCCAAGATTCGAGTGTATGCGAATGGTAGACAAATACATCTGCATCATAGATGGCTGCGATATCATTTGCTGAAGGTTCGAAGGAGTGAATTCCGCTACTTGACTGAATCATTCGAACATCATTCAAGTCACCAGATACTTCCTTGACCATAGCATAGATAGGATAGAAACTGGTCACAATTTTCATCCCTTTCCCTGTTTGGCTTTCCTTTTGACCACAAGCCCCTAAACACAAAAGAAAGACACTTAACAATACTAAAAATAAACTTTTTTTCTTCATGGATAACTCCTTAACTGTTTAATTAACTGGTAAACATTCTACTCCTAAAAATTTAATCTGTCAAGCTATTTTTAGAAAAAAATTGAAAATTTCTTTCACATATAAAAATCTGCTGAGTTTGAATAACTCAACAGATTCTCACTTTATATACTCAATGAAAATCAAAGAGCAAATTAGGAATCTAGCCGCAGGCTGCTCAAAACACTGTTTTGAGGTTGTAGATAAGACTGACGAAGTCAGCTCAAAACATGTTTTTGAGGTTGTAGATGAAACTGACGAAGTCAGTAACCATATATACGGCAAGGCGAAGCTGAAGTGGTTTGAAGAGATTTTCGAAGAGTATTATTCTTCTATGGTAGAATGCTTATAGCCATAAGTAAAGTAAATAATACTTCCTACTAACAACGCAACTAGGAAAGCAATCCAGGTTTCCATATTATACTGCAACATAAAGGATAAACAAATGATGATTGATAAAATAGGTAATAAGGGTACCAATGGTGTTTTAAATTCTCCAGCTTTGGGCATTCCTTTTTCTTTCCGTAAGCGAATCAGCCCATAAGCCAGCATGATCAGGTAAGACAAGGTACAAATATTTAAGAAGGCTGCGATACTGGCTAATGGGAACATTCCTGCAGCAACTGCTGAGGCTAGACCTGTTAAAATAGTAGCATTCTTTGGTACCTTGCTAGTCTTGGTCAGTTCCTTAAAGGCAGCAGGCATTAAGCCATCGCGCGCTAAACTGTAAATCATACGCGATAGGGCATAGGTCATCGAAATACAAACTGTAATCAAGGTCAAGATAGCCACTAATGACACATAGTTGGCAGCCCAACTAATCCCAACACTACGAAGCGCAAAGGCAACAGCATCGTCGACATTTAGATGGCTATAGTGAACCACACCAGTCAAGACAAGCGTCACCAAGGCATAGAGAATGGTTACGATAGAAAGCGATAAGACAATCCCTCTAGGAATATTTTTTTGAGGAGTCTTGACTTCATCTACAGCCATAGAGATGGATTCAAATCCCAAAAATCCAAAGAACATTAAGGACGCACCAGCCATGATACCAGTACTAGCACCATAGATTTGTCCAAAACCATACGGAGCAAAATTGCTCCAATTATCAAGCTTGATATGCCAAATTCCTACTAAAACAAAGAGAGCTAAAGCGGAAAATTTCAAAATAACTAGAATTGAATTAAAGCGTAAGGCTGCTTTAGCATTGAGTAAAACAAGCGAGGTCACCAAGACCAAGACAAGAATAGGCAATAAATCAACGAATGTCCCTGCTTGAGGATTAAAGGTACCATTTAAAGCCTGAGGAAGGGCTATCCCGTATTGAGAGAGCAACCCTTTAAAATAAGCTGCCCACCCCGAAGCTACGCCTGATATAGCTGTCATGAACTCCATCATGGTTAACCAGCCAGCTAACCAAGCTGGAAATTCTCCTAAGATAGCATAGAGATAACTGTAGGCACCACCTGTAGCAGGTACTCGCGAGGCAAATTCTGCAAAGAAGAGGGCTGATAATCCTACACACAAGGCAGAAATGACGATTGAAATCACTAGGGCTGGACCAGCAAGCGTTGCAGCTGCAGTACCTGTAATTGTAAAGACGCCTGTCCCTACCATGGCTCCGATACCCAGCAAAATCAAATCCCATAACTTCAAATGCCTGTGCATCTCCGTTTTATCCAAACTAACATTCTTTGTTCTAAATATATTCATCTTTGACTCCAAAATAAACTGATGATTCTATTCTACCATAAATATAGGAGAATTGTGAATATTTATAAAATGTTTTTCTAAAAAAATCTGACTACATCTTGTAATCAGATTTTTATCGATTCTAGTTCATTTCTTTAAAGGCTGCTTCTGCATCTGCATTACTGATAGCACCAAATTGAATCTTTCCAATCTTGCCTTGACTATCAATCAAATATTCTGTAGGAATACTTCGTATTTGATAAGCTTGGAAGGTGGTTGCTTTGGTATCATAAAGAACTGGGATATCCTTATAACCTTGATCTTGGAACCATTGTGGGAATTGCTCAACAGTTTTTTCACCTTGAATTCCTGGTGCAATGACACTAAGAATTTCAAAATCACGATCTGGTTTCGCCGCTAATTCCATCAACTCAGGCATACTTTTCTTACATGGACCACACCAGGAAGCCCAAAACTTCAAATAGACTTTTTTACCCTTATAATCAGATAACTTAACTTCTTTACCATCCATAGATTGCAAGGTGAAGTCTGGAGCCTCTTTTCCAACAGCAATTTGTTGTACAGTAGTTTGTTGTTTTGGCTGTTGTGCTGCTTGAGGCTTTTTAGTCTCTTCCTCACCACAAGCCATTAATACGACTAATGACAAGAGGCTTAAGCCAGCAAACATTACTTTTTTCATCTTTTTCTCCTTTATTCAAAAATTCCAGCTAGAACATTTACTTGTCCTAGTATTAACAAAATTCCCATTAAAATAATGAGGAAACCACCAATTTTCTTCAGTAGCATCATATGACGCTTGATTTTACTAAAATAAGGCATCACTACACCTGAAGCTAGAGCCAATACCAAGAAAGGAATGGCCATCCCCAGAGTGTAAATCAAGGTATAAATAGCTCCTTGCCAAGCCCCATTTCCACCAGAAGCCGCAAGCGCTAAAACCGAACTTAAAACTGGACCGATACATGGCGTCCAACCAAAGCTAAAGGTAATACCGAGTAAAAAGGCTGACCAATAACGATTGGCTTCTGATTTCTTAAAAGTAAAGCTTTTTTGAACCTCTAATTTCTTAAAATGAAAAATTTCCATCTGGTGAAGGCCTAAAATGATGATAATCGTACCCATGGTATAGCGAAACCAATTTGCATAGAGAATATTACCAAAGTAACCAGCACCAAATCCTAGAATAAAGAAAATAAGAGAAATACCTGCGATAAAGCAAAGCGTCCGAATCAGACCCGACCAAAGAACCTTTCTCCCAAATAAGGAAAAGCTTTTTGCACTTTCCTGATCATCCAATAAAATTCCAGTATAAACTGGCAGAAGTGGAAAAATACAAGGAGAAAAGAAGGACAAGACCCCTGCTAGAAAAACGGAGATTGAAAATACTATCGTTTCCAATAAAGAACCAACTTTCTTAAGATTTCTAATCCTATTTTACTATAATCAATTTTATTTGTATGATTTCTGCTACGCAAATTGAATTAGCCTATTTTTGAATGACCTTTTCTGCCACTCGTTAATTCAGATTTTGCCCCAGAAATGCCCTAAGAGCACAAAAAAGCCCATCACACAAGCTCAAATGCTTGATATGACAGGCTTTTTAAAGGCTGATTATTTAACAGCCTCTTTAAGAGCTTTACCAGCTTTGAATGCTGGAACTTTAGAAGCTGCAATTGTGATTTCTTTACCAGTTTGTGGGTTGCGACCTTTACGAGCAGCACGTTCACGAACTTCAAAGTTACCAAAACCGATCAATTGAACTTTTTCACCAGCTGCAAGGTAGTCAGCTACTGCTGCGAATACAGCTTCAACTGCTGCTGCTGAGTCTTTCTTAGTCAATTCTGTAGCTTCTGCTACTTTAGCGATCAAATCTTGTTTGTTTGCCATGTTAATGATTCCTCCAAATTAATTTCTAATTAACAAATATAATCATATCCTAAAATCCCTTTTAGGTCAAGTTAAAAACGCTATTTCTTCCCATTTTCTTTATTTTTTTAGGAGTGGTAACGTACCAAAATAGCCCAAGCGTTCTCACCTGTGTGAGTTTGAATAATGGAACCCGTTTCCAAAACAGAAATTGGCTGTTCAACATAAGCTTGTAAGCTTTCTTTCATCTCTTTTGCCCAATCAGCACTACCAGAATATGAAATTCCAATCTCTGCTACAGAACGTTCAGAGAGTGATGTTCTCAACTCATCCAACCATTTTTTAAAGGTTTTAGCACCACGGCCTTTAACCATTGGCTGCAATTCATGGTCCTTCATTTGCATGACAACACGGATATTGAGAAGTGAGCTCAACAATCCAGTTACACGGCCAATTCGTCCACCTTTTACTAGATTTTCTAGAGTAGAAACACCAATATAGAGCTCCGTATGGTTTTTAACCTCTTCTACATGAGATAAAATTTCCTCCAACTCTTTGCCTTCTTGTGCTAACTTCGCAGCCTCAACAACTTGGAATTTCAAGGCTTGGTCAGTGAAGGAGCTATCAATAACTGTCACGTCGGCAGTAGATAAACTGGCACCTTGGCGCGCTGCTTCTACAGTACCAGAAAGAGCATGGGACATATGAATAGCAAGAATCTGACTACCATCCTTGCACAGGTCTTCAAAAACTTCAGCGAAGACACCTACAGGCGGTTGACTTGTCTTAGGAAGATTCTTACTTGCTTGCATCAACTGAAGAAATTTACCTTCTTCTTTCAAATCAGCATCAGAATAAACAACATTATCAATCATTACAGATAATGGAACAATTGTAATATCTAATTGTTTTACGAGTTCTGGTTCAATAGTAACAGATGAATCGGTTACAATCTTAATTTTTGTCATAGTATCAATCTTTCTATTTTAGGATTCAGATTGGTTTTCTTACTTCTAATTATATCAAAAAAACATTAAAAATCCTAATGGAGTCAATCAAATTTTCCGTAAAAATTTGATATAATCAACTTATAAGAAAAGAGGTGTCCTATGATTAAAAAAATTTACCCCATTTTTACCATTTTACTAGGTGCTGCTATTTATGCTTTTGGACTGACTTATTTTGTAGTTCCCCATCATCTCTTTGAAGGAGGGGCGACAGGTATTACCCTCATCACCTTTTATCTTTTTAAAATCCCTGTTTCCCTCATGAACCTGCTGATTAATATTCCCCTTTTCATCTTGGCTTGGAAGATCTTTGGAGTAAAATCTCTCTATTCTAGTTTGCTTGGAACCTTAGCTTTGTCCGCCTGGTTGGCTTTTTTTGAGCGTATTCCCCTTCATATTGATCTTCAAGGTGATTTACTGATTACTGCACTTATAGCGGGAATTCTATTGGGAATTGGTCTTGGAATTATCTTTAATGCTGGAGGTACAACTGGTGGTACTGATATTCTAGCTCGTATTCTCAATAAATACACTCATATATCCATGGGGAAACTGCTCTTTATCTTAGATTTTTGTATTCTCATGCTTATTCTCCTAATCTTCAAGGATTTACGATTGGTCTCCTACACACTCTTATTTGATTTTATCGTTTCTCGTGTCATTGATTTGATTGGCGAAGGTGGCTACGCAGGTAAAGGCTTTATGATTATTACAAAACGTCCTGACCAACTTGCTAAAGCGATTAATGATGACCTAGGAAGAGGTGTTACTTTCATCTCAGGTCAAGGCTACTATAGTAAAGAAAATTTAAAAATCATCTACTGTATTGTCGGCAGAAATGAAATTGTGAAAATGAAGGAAATGATTCATCGAATCGATCCTCAAGCCTTTATAACTATTACAGAAGCCCATGAAATCCTTGGAGAAGGATTTACCTTTGAAAAAGAATAAAAAGAGGTCTTGTAGTTACCTCTTTTTTGTTTTATTTACTCAAGCTATTAAGACCAATTCCGAGCAACTTCTTCATCTGCCTTTAACTGATCCACTAATTGATCAACTGAGTCAAATTTAGTCATGTCTCGAATGCGATCAAGCCAATAAACCATGACGGTTTCCCCATAAATATCTTGATTAAAATCAAAAATATTGACTTCAAAACGTGCTTCTTCTCCATCAAAGGTCACATTTTTTCCAACACTAGCCATGGCACGATACTTCTGTCTTTGAATCTCAACATCAACGACATAAACACCGTCTGCTGGCATATAAGTACGGTCTAAAAGCACCAAATTAGCTGTTGGATAACCAATCGTACGACCACGAGCATTACCATGAACCACCATACCTCTTGATGGAAGCGGTGCCCCCAAAAGTTCTCCTGCTTCTTTCACATTTCCGTCCAAAATAGCTTGACGGATACGAGTTGAACTAATCTTTCCTTTCTCATCTTCTACAGGTGGGACGATAATGACTTCTCCATCAAAGTAATCCTTTAAGTCTTCTGCCGTTTTTTGGTCAGAACCAAATGTATAATCAAAACCTGCAACAATAATTTTGGCATTCATAGCCTTGATATAAGTTGCAAAAAATTCTTCTGCAGTAAGACTAGCGAATTGACTACTAAAATCAAGGAGATATAATTCTTCTACGCCTTCACGCTTTAATTTCCTCTCACGTTCAGCAGGATTCAAAATATGTAAAAACAGATCAGGATGATAAGGCTCTAAAGCGATTTTTGGAGATTCATTAAAGGTCATAACGACGATAGGCAATAAATCTTTTCTCGCAGCCTTATTGGCAACACGAAATAATTCTTGATGCCCCTTGTGTATACCATCAAAATAGCCGAGAACAACGACTGAATCAGATGGTGTGCCAATATCTTTTTGGTTTTTTATAGGAATAGTAATAATCATAAAATAATTATATCATAGTGATAGCTATTTCTGGAACAGAAAATCTGAAATGTCGTTTTTTTAACCTGAAGTGCCTATTTTTGAAGAATTATATTTTTAAAATCAGAAAAACGCATTATATCAGGCACTTAAAAGCTTGATACAATGCGTTTTATCATGAAAAGATCTACTGAATTCTATAGGAAATGAATTTCCAGCAGTCTTTTCACTTTCTTTTAATAAGTTCCTTCTTCACCTTGACTAGTCAAGATAACAGGTCCATCTTTTGTAATCACGAACTGGTGTTCATATTGACAAGATAGGCCACCGTCGATGGTCTTATGCGCCCAACCAGTCTTCATATCTGTATCAATTTCCCAGTCACCAGTATTAATCATTGGTTCGATAGTCAGTACCATGCCTTCACGAAGACGGAGTCCACGACCAGCAATACCATAGTTAGGAACCATTGGCTCCTCGTGCATTGTTGGACCAACACCATGTCCAACCAAATCACGCACTACACCATAACCACGGCTTTCAGCGTATTCTTGAATAGCCGCACCGATATCACCGATACGATTTCCAACAACAGCTTGCTCAATCCCCTTGTACATAGCTTCTTTGGTTACATCCATCAAGTTTTTCACTTCTTCGGACGGTGTACCTACGGCGTAAGCCCAACATGAGTCTGCTAGACCACCAGAATAGCTCTGAGTGTATTTTTTCATTTGCTCGACATTGTTGAAGTTTAATTTTGAGACATTCAGATCAGATTTGGCAATTGGACCTCCCAAAACCATATCAACCTTGAGCAAATCACCATCTTTCAAGGTATAGTGACGAGGGAAAGCGTGAGCCACTTCATCATTAAGAGAGCAGCAGGTAGCATAAGGATAGTCCATCATGGCACCGTCAACCCCAATCTGAAGCGGAAGGAAATTTTCTTCTTTACAACGACGGCGAACGTATTCTTCAACTTCCCACATATCTACGCCTGGCTTAATCAAATCACGTAAGCCGATATGAATACTTGCCAGGAAATCACCAGCCTTGTCCATAGCTTCGATTTCACGAGCTGATTTTAATGTTATCATCTTTTCTCCTAGTTTCTAATTAATTTTAACGGTCACATTTGCTTTTGAAACAATCTGATGACCGTGATAAATATCGTAATCAATAATAGCTGACCGTCTAGTATGATGGATAATGCGTGCTTGAATGCGCAGTATATCATCAATCTGAACAGCCTGTAAAAAGTAGATCAGCATCTGCTCGATGATGAGATTACGACCACTATTTACAACTAAATCTTGGGTCATATGAGTCAAGATTTCTGCCAATACGCCATTAGCCAAAACACCGTTTTTTTCAAGCATAAAGGGTTCCACTGTAATGACTACTTCATCATGGTGATAAGAGAGTTTTTGTCCAATCTGCTCAGAAAAAGTCGGTAGAGCCGAAACTTGGGAACGACTCATCTTCTCCATGACATCTCGTCGTGTCACAACTCCAAGCAAGGTTTGATTATTCCGAACAACCGGTACCATTTCAAAGTCTTCAGCAATCATCCGTTGACTCACATTTGCAATATTTGTCGATAAACCAACTAAAAATAGACTACGAGACATGACCTTGTCAATTGTGGTACTTGGTGACTTATCACCAGCGTCTCTCATGGTTACAACTCCAACAACGACCTGATGTTGATTGATAACAGGGAAACGACTGCTACGATTCTTACGAACTAAGTCCAAATAATCTTTAACGGTGTCGGTCTCTCTCAGAAAACCATACTCATGACTCGGACGATAAAGTTTCTCAACTGTCAGAATATCCGTCTTAATTTGAACATTTGACAAGGCTTTATTGATCATGGTTGCAACGGTGAAAGTATCATGCTTGCTTCTCAGAACAGGAATCCCTTTTTGATTGGCCAGTTTAAGAACATCATCATGAACATGAAAACCACCCGTAACCAGAACTGCATTTTCATTTTCCAGCGCTAGTAATTGGATACGGGTACGGTCTCCGACAATCAAGAGCCCCCCATCGTGAAGGTATGACAAGATATTTTGTTCAGTCATTGCACCGATTGAAAACTTACTAAATTCTCTCTCTAAACCTTCTTGCCCAGCCAGAACCTCAGAAGAAGTCACTTCTGCAATTTCAGCAAAGGTTAATCTTTCAATAGCAACTTTCTGGGATTTGACGCGGATTGTTCCACTTCTAGGACGGGTCTCCACAATTCCACGGTTTTCAGCTTCCTTGATAGCACGATAAGCCGTTCCATCACTGACTCCCAGATGGTTTGAAATGCTACGAACACTGACCCTTTTACCTACTGGTAATTCCTCTAAATAGCTTAGAATTTCCTGATGCTTACTCATTGAATTCTCCTTTTACATACCGAAATTCAAGATAATCCCGCATTTTTCTTGTGTAGCGATCACTTCCCTTAAACTGACGGAACAAACTAAATCCAGCCTTAAGAGCAACCTTTTGACTTGCTTCATTTTCGAGGTGGGTAATAATGGACAATTGTTTTAAACCAAATTCCTCAAAAGAAAGTTGACAAATTTTTCTAACAACCTCTGTCATAAATCCTTGAGACCAAGCATCTTTTCTCAAAAAATAGCCAAGTTCTGCTTCTTTTTTAATTTCATCTAACTTTTCAAACTTAACAGAACCAATCATTTTTTCAGTTTTCTGGTCACAAATAGCCCATACTCCCAAAGGAGCCTTCATAAAATAATTGGCCAGTGCATACTGGCTTTCTTCCAGACTTGCCTGAGTCGGGAAAATAAATTGTAAATTTTCAGGATTTGAGGCTATCTCATGGAAGTCTTGACTATCACTAAAAAAGAAAGGACGCAAATACAAGCGATCCGTTTCAAAAAAAGAAAACATTGCTAATTTGGTCCAAATATTCATAAACACCTCTACGGTTTAATCCTCAACAAGTCTAATATCCGCCCCTAGATTACGTAATTTTTCGATAATATCAGAATAACCACGTAAGATAAACTCGATATTGGTAATTTCAGTTTGCCCCTCTGCCATCAAACCAGCAATAACTAAAGCTGCACCAGCTCTCAGGTCAGTCGCTTTAACACTTGCCCCACGCAAATCACGTCCACCTGTGTACAAAATATGACCATTTGTTGTCGAAATGTCCGCATCCATCTTTGCTAGTTCAAAAACATGATTTACACGTTTTTCGTAAATCGTATCGACAATTGTACCACGACCATTCGCTCTTAGTAAAAGTGGGGTAATCGGTTGTTGCAAATCAGTTGCAAAGCCTGGGTAAGGAGCTGTCTTAATATTGATTGCTTTCAAATTAGACTGCTCTTCGACAAAAATGCTGTCTTCAGATACAGTCATTCTCACTCCCATTTCTTCCAACTTAGCAATAAATCCTTCTAGGTGTTCGTAAAGAACATTATTTATACGAATCCCCTTGCCGACTGCAGCAGCTAAAGAAATATAGGTTCCAGCTTCGATACGGTCTGGAATCACCTGATGACGAGTTCCATGTAATCTTTCAACACCATCAATAATGATGATATTAGTTCCTGCACCGCGGATATGGGCACCCATATTATTCAAGAGAGTAGCTACATCAATAATCTCAGGCTCACGGGCTGCATTTTCAATAATAGTACGACCATTTGCTTTAACAGCAGCAATCATCGTATTAATCGTCGCACCTACACTAACCGTATCCATGTAAATACTTGCACCATGAAGACCAATCTCTTTAGAAGATAACTTCATGGTATCCCCTTCGTAGCTAACCTTAGCTCCCATGGCTTCAAATGCCTTAAGGTGTAGGTCAATCGGACGAGGACCAAGATCACATCCTCCCGGTAAACCAACTGTCGCTTCACCAAATCGGCCTAAGAGGCTCCCATAAAAATAGTAAGATGCACGAAGACTGTTAATTTTACCATACGGCATTGGAATGTTTTGAACACCTCTTGGATCAATCTCCAAGACATCGTCATAACGCTTAACAGTAGCTCCCATCAATTCCATAATTTCGACAAGACTGGCTACATCCGAAATATCTGGAACACAATCCAAAGTCACCACATCATCAGCCAATATAATAGCTGGAATTAAGGCCACAACGCTATTTTTAGCACCACTAATAGTGATTTCACCTTGCAGTGGTAATCCACCATTGATAATAATTTTTCTCATTATAAGTTTTTAATACTCTTTCAAGATTTCTAATAAGGTCCTTAAAATAAAGTATATCATAAATTTATCCTTTTTTCCATCCTTTTCAATTTTATTGGATCGGAGTTGATGAGTTATTTTCTGAATTACTAATCTTTCTTAAATTGCTATTTGCCCCTTTTATGCCCCTGAGCACAAAAATAGCCCTTCGGATAAAATCCGAGGGGCTAGAAACGTTGTTAAATCAACGATTATTTTTTCAAGTTGTAGAATGATTTCAATCCACGGTATTCTGCTACTTCACCAAGTTGGTCTTCGATGCGAAGCAATTGGTTGTATTTAGCAATACGGTCTGTACGTGAAAGTGAACCAGTTTTGATTTGTCCTGCGTTAGTTGCAACTGCGATGTCAGCGATTGTTGAATCTTCAGTTTCACCTGAACGGTGTGATACAACGGCAGTGTAACCAGCTTCTTTAGCCATTTCGATAGCGTCAAATGTTTCAGTAAGAGTACCGATTTGGTTAACTTTGATAAGGATTGAGTTAGCAGCACCTTCTGCAATACCTTTTTCAAGGTAAGAAGTGTTTGTTACGAAGAAGTCGTCACCAACCAATTGAACTTTACCACCAAGACGTTCAGTAAGAGCTTTCCAACCGTCCCAGTCGTTTTCATCCATACCATCTTCGATAGTGATGATTGGGTATTTGTTTACCAATTCTTCAAGGTAATCGATTTGTTCTGCAGCAGTACGTACAGCAGCACCTTCACCTTCAAATTTAGTGTAGTCGTAAACTTTACGTTCTTTATCGTAGAATTCTGATGAAGCACAGTCAAATCCGATAAATACGTCTTTACCTGGAACATATCCAGCAGCTTCGATAGCAGCAAGGATAGTTTCAACTCCGTCTTCAGTTCCTTCAAAACGAGGAGCGAATCCACCTTCGTCACCTACGGCTGTTTCAAGACCACGAGATTTAAGAATTTTCTTAAGAGCGTGGAAGATTTCAGCACCCCAACGAAGAGCTTCTTTGAATGATGGCGCACCAGCAGGTACGATCATGAATTCTTGGAAAGCGATTGGAGCGTCAGAGTGAGAACCACCGTTGATGATATTCATCATTGGAGTTGGAAGAACTTTAGTGTTGAATCCACCAAGGTAGCTGTAAAGTGGGATTTCAAGGTAGTCAGCAGCAGCACGAGCTACAGCGATAGACACACCAAGGATTGCGTTAGCACCCAATTTACCTTTGTTAGGAGTACCGTCAAGTGCGATCATAGCACGGTCGATAGCTTGTTGGTCACGTACATCGTAGCCGATGATAGCTTCAGCAATGATGTTGTTTACGTTGTCAACAGCTTTTTGTGTACCAAGACCACCGTAACGAGATTTGTCACCGTCGCGAAGTTCAACTGCTTCGTGTTCACCAGTAGAAGCTCCTGATGGAACCATACCACGTCCGAAAGCACCTGATTCAGTGTAAACTTCTACTTCAAGTGTTGGGTTACCGCGTGAGTCTAGGACTTCGCGAGCGTAAACATCAGTAATAATTGACATTTTTTACTCTCCTTATGAGTTAAATTTTTTACACCTCTATAATACCTTAAAACCCCTACTTTTTCAAGAAAAAACGTTATCTTTGTGCAAATTTTCCTTAACTTTATAAAGTAATCGCTTTCTTTTGTCTGTTTTATTCTAACTTTTATGATATACTGTTTTCATGACAGATTTATCAAAACAATTACTTGAAAAAGCTCATGGTGGGCCAAAATTAAATCCAGATGAGCAAAGACGCTATCTTGGTACTTTTGAGGAAAGAGTTCTTGGTTATGCAGATATTGATACGGCAAATAGCCCTCAGCTAGAAAAGGGATTTTTATCTATTTTAGAGAACCTTCAGGAAAAGGCTGAGCCTCTATTTGTTAAGATTTCCCCAAATATCGAATTTGACAAGCAAGTTTTCTACTTGAAAGAAGCAAAAGAAACCAATAGTCAAGCTACTATAGTATCTGAAGAACACACTTCTTCTCCTTTCGGTCTGATTATTCATACGAATGCACCAGTTCAAGTAGAAGAAAAAGACCTTCGACTTGCTTTTCCAAAACTTTGGGAAGGGAAAAAGGAAGAACCTGCCAAAACATCCATCTGGAAGAAATGGTTTGGCTAAATCTTAGACATCTTTAATAAATGCCCAATATTGGCGGCAGTGTGCTCTAAATAGAGACTGGCATTTTTCAGACTATCTTCTAGTGGTTCACTTTTCTCCAAAATAGAAAAGGCAGCTTGAATATTTTCAAATGGTAGGGAAGATAAATCTTCAGCGAGACTACCGCAAATAGCAATAACAGGAACTCCAACAGGGGTTCTTTTTGCTACGCCGATAGGCGCTTTCCCTGCTAAACTTTGACGATCTAGCCTTCCTTCTCCAACAACAACCAAGTCAGCATCAGAAACTTTCTTATCAAAGTCAATCAAGTCTAGGCAGGTGTCAATCCCAGAAACTATACTTGCCTGAGCAAAGGCACACAAACCGCCAGCAATGCCTCCACCAGCTCCTGCTCCTTTAAGTTCTAATGTTGCAGGTGAGACTTTTTCATAAAAATTTTGTATCGCCTGATCTACGGCCTCAAACATAGTAGGATCTAGGCCTTTTTGCTTGCCAAACGTGTAGGTAGCACCTTGGTGTCCACACAAGGGACTCACGACATCTGCTAAAATACGAATGTGAACATCTTCAGGAATTTTATAGCAATTTTCTGTTGAAACAGAAGCTAAGTTTAGTAAGTTCTGACCGCAAGCAGTCAAGGCATTTCCATCCCTAGCATAAAATTGATAACCTAAACCAGCAGCAAGATCTATACCACCGTCATTACTAGCCGTACCACCAACTCCGATATAGATATCTTTAATCCCTTGAGCAATGAGGTGGCAAATCAACTCTCCAATACCACGAGTTCGAATTTGCAGTGGATTTCGTTTCTCTTGCGGAATCTTTCCAAGGCCAACCAAATCGGCAACTTCAAATAGCGCCAGTTCCCCTTTTTGAAAATAGCGCATGGCTTCTTTTTGGCCAAAAGGTCCTGTCACTTGAATCCATTTTTCTTCTAGGTCAAGAGAATGTCGGATAGCATCTACAGTGCCTTCTCCCCCATCGCCAACAGGACAGAGGAGACAGTCTACATCTGATATTGATTGTTGGAAGCCTCTTTTAATAGCTTCAGCAACCTGCTCTGCGGTCAAACTTTCTTTAAACGAATCTGGCGCAATTACAATCTTCATATTTTTCCTCATTCTAAAAAGGCAATCAAAGGAAGAACTTCTAAAAAATCCCTCTTGTCAACATGATGTGGTATTTCTTTTTTCAGCACTTCTTTGGCACAAAAAGCAATTCCCAGTCCTGCAGATTTTAACATCAATAGATCATTGGCCCCATCACCGATTGCAACTGTCCTTTCTTTAGGGAGTTTGAGTTCCTTTCTCCATTTTTCCAGAGTTGCTTGTTTGAGTTCAGGGCTTATAATTGCTCCAACTAATTTTCCTGTTAGAAGACCGTCTTTGACTTCAAGTTGGTTGGCAGAGAAATAGGTAATGCCAAGGGATTTAGCTAATCTCTCAACTATTGGACTAAATCCACCGGACACCAAACCAACTAAGATGCCATTCTTTTGGAGAATAGAGACAAATTCCTGAGCATTTGACGTTAAATGAATAGAGTTAAAAACTTTCTCAAAGACCGAAACAGGAAGACCTTCCAACAAGGACACTCTTTTTCTTAAACTGCTTTCAAAGTCCAACTCTCCTCTCATTGCCCGGCTTGTAATCTGCGAAATTTCCTCCTCACAGCCTACCTCTCTTCCCAATAAATCAATCACTTCTTCTAGGATTAAGGTTCCATCAACATCCATAACACACAAGCCTTTTACTTGAGACATCAGTTCTCCTCTCTAAATAGGCTAAAAATCGTATGAAGACATCATACGATTTTATCTATTAATTAACTAAACTATGGTACAAGTCAAGATATGACTTGCAAGCTGTATCCCATGAGAAATCACACTCCATAGCTTGTTTTTGTAGATTTCTCCAAACGTCAGGATGGTTTCTATACAAGTCCAATGCTGTTTGGAAAGTCCAATTTAACCAATAAGGAGATAGATTGTCAAAGCTAAAGCCTGTACCATTTCCTTCGATTGGATTGAAAGCGCGGACAGTATCTCGCAAACCACCCACTTCATGAACCAATGGCAAGGTTCCATAACGCATAGCCATCATTTGAGACAAGCCACACGGTTCAAAACGACTTGGCATGAGGAAGAGGTCACAAGCAGCGTAGATTTCTTGAGCAAGTTTGACATCAAAAGTGATATTTGCTGATAGCTTGTCAGGATAAATCTGAGCAAACCATGAGAAAGCCCCTTCAAAAGCTGGATCTCCAGTTCCCAAAAGAACAATCTGAACATCATTTTGCAAGATATGGTGCAGACTTTCGACCACGACATCAAAACCTTTTTGACGTGTCAAACGAGAAACAATTCCCACCAGTGGAACGTCAGCTCTAACAGGCAAGCCAACTCTCTCTTGTAATTTTGCCTTATTTTGGGCTTTTCCAGACAAATCTTCTTGATTAAAATGATAGTCTAAAAGGGCATCCGTCTGAGGATTATAAAGGTCAGCATCAATCCCATTCACGATACCAGAGACCTTGCCAGACTCCATTCGAAGAATCTGATCCAAGTTACATCCGAACTGACTGGTCATAATTTCATGAGCATAACTAGGCGAAACTGTTGAAACACGGTCAGCATAAAGAATACCAGCCTTCATCCAGTTCAGACAGTTGTTCCAGCGAAGGGTACCATCAGCATAACGTTCAAAGCCGACTCCAAACAAATCCCATAACATTCCTTCTGAAAATTGTCCTTGGAATTCTAAATTATGAATGGTTAAAACAGTTTTAATTCCTTGATAAGCTTGAATCCAACGGTATTTTTCCTTTAACAAGAAAGGAATCATGGCTGTATGGTAGTCATGAACATGGAGAAGATCAGGAATAAAGTCAATCCTTTCCATAGCCTCAATGGCAGCCAGTTGGAAAAATGCAAAGCGTTCCCCATCGTCAAAATCACCGTAAACATGACCACGGAAGAAATAATATTGGCTGTCAATAAAGTAGAAGGTCACACCGTTTAAGACGGTTTTCTTAATCCCACAGTACTGTCTGCGCCAACCGACGCTCACCTCAAAATGAAGAACATCTTCAATCTGATTTCCAAATTTAGCCTCTACCATGTCATAGTAGGGTAAAATCACTGCAACTTCGTGCCCAGCTTTTACCAGTGATTTGGGAAGAGCGCCAATGACATCTCCCAAACCACCTGTTTTTGAAAAGGGTGCACCCTCTGCTGCTACAAATAAAATTTTCATGAATGAATATCCTCTGTTACTTTGCTACCTTTCTTAACGACAACTGGATGTTCTGCAGTTCCTCGAATCACAACACCAGGATCAACTTCAACACCCTTGTCCAAGATAGCATATTCGACCTGAGCCCCTTCTCCAATAACAACACGAGGGAAGAGCAGGCTATCTTTAACCAGACTATCCTTATGGACATGAATATTACGTGATAGAACAGAATTAGCCACTTGACCTTCAATGATACTACCAGAGGCAAACTGAGAAGTACTTACCTTAGATGTATTGGCATAGTAAGTCGGCTCTTCATTTTTGACCTTTGTATAAATCTTTTGGTTTGGTGAGAAGAGAGAGTAGAATTTTTGAGATTCAAGCATATCAATATTCGCTTGATAATACGACTCTACAGAATGAATGTTGGCTAGATAACCTGTGTACTCGTAGGCAAAAGCCCCTTCTTTTGCAGCTAAATCACGTAAAACATAGCGCAACTTCTCTGGGTGTTCTTTTTTAGCTTCTTCTTCCAAGCGTTCAATCAACCAAGGTGTATCAACAACAAAGATATCTGTGGACATGTTATAGATTTGATCTGGTAACTTGCTATCAAAGAGTTTATGAGAACGAACATGGTCTGTTTCATCCACCTCCAAGATTGCATTGACTTCTGAAATGTCTTTCTTGGCTAGTTTTTTATAAACTACAGTGATAGGCCCTTTTGTTGTACTGTGTAGGTGGAATACTTGATTCAAATCAATGTTAATCAAGACATCGCAGTTGAGTGAAACTGTTTGGTTTGAGCCAGAACGTTTCAAATAAGTAAGAAGCTGTTGGTAGTATTCTTTTCCAACTGTACTACTTTCCACACGGGTATTGTAAATACCTAGATAATAGTGACTTAGAAGAGTTGACAAGCCCCACTCACGTCCTGAACGGATATGATCAAAGACGGAGCTGATATTATCCTGCTGGAAAATACCAAAGACACTACGAACACCTGCATTAGCAAGACTAGAAAGCGGGAAGTCAATCAAGCGATATTTACCTCCAAAAGGCAAACTAGCTACTGGACGGTGGTCCGTCAATGTTGACATATCATGAAAACCAACTGTATTTCCTAAAATGGCAGAATATTTATCAATCTTCATCTGTTGCTACCCCCACTACTTCATTATATCCTACAACTTGTACTTCTTCTGTTCCATCAATCTCGACACCGTCAGAAATAACCGCACCTTCACCAATAATGGCACGTTTGATTTTAGCTCCGTTTCCAATAATAGCTCCACTCATGATAACTGAATCTACTACTTCTGCCCCTTCGCGAACTTGTGCCCCTGTTGAAAGGATAGAATGTTTAACCGTTCCATCAACGAAACAGCCATCCACAACCAAAGAATCTTCCACATCAGCATTTGCACCAAGGAAGTTTGGTGGCGAAATCAAGTTTCTTGAGTAAATCTTCCATTGACGGTTACGGCTATCCAAGGCATTTTCTGGAGAAATGTACTCCATGTTGGCTTCCCAAAGTGACTCAATCGTACCAACGTCTTTCCAGTAACCATTAAATTCATAAGCATAGACACTTTCACCTGACTCAAGGTAATTTGGAATGACATTTTTACCAAAGTCTGACATATCGACATTGCTCTTTTCAGCAGCAACAAGCATATTGCGGAGACGTTGCCAATCAAAGATGTAAATTCCCATAGAAGCTTTGGTAGATTTAGGTTGAGCTGGTTTTTCTTCAAATTCAACAATGCGGTTATTGGCATCTGTATTCATGATACCAAAACGACTAGCTTCTTTAAGAGGGACGTCTAAAACCGCTACTGTCAAGCTGGCGTTATTATCCTTGTGAGACTGGAGCATATCATCATAGTCCATTTTGTAGATGTGGTCCCCAGAGAGAATCAAGACGTACTCAGGATTGACACTGTCAATATAGTCGATATTTTGGTAAATAGCGTGACTAGTCCCTTCGAACCAACGATTTCCTTCACTTGCAGAATAAGGTTGAAGAATAGAGACACCAGAATTGATACCGTCTAGTCCCCAGCTTGAACCATTTCCAATATGATTGTTGAGAGCAAGTGGCTGGTACTGTGTAATGACTCCAACATTGTGAATTCCTGAGTTGGCACAGTTTGAAAGAGCAAAGTCAATGATACGGTAGCGCCCACCAAATTGCACAGCTGGTTTTGCGATGCTTTGAGTGAGTTTACCGAGACGAGTTCCTTGCCCACCAGCAAGAATCAAAGCTAACATTTCATTCTTCATTTTCTACTCCTTTTTGGTTTTTACTTGTGACGGTTTTTGCAGATTTCAAGCGACGTTTGATTTTCCATACACTTGCTCCCATAGCAGGTAGGGTAAAGGTCAAGGTCTGCTCATAATCTTTCCATAGTCCTTCTTGCGTTTGAACAGTTTGATTATGTTCTTTCCAAACACCTCCCCACTCTTCTAACTCAGTATTCCAGACTTCTTCATAAATCCCTGCGACAGGCAATCCGATTGTAAAATCTTTTCGTTCAACAGGTGCCATATTAAAGACGCAGACTAGCATGTCGCCCTTCTTACCCTTACGGATGAAGGAAAGAACACTCTGGTCTCGATTATCCGCATCAATGATTTCAATACCATCATAGCTGGTATCGATTTCCCACAGACAGCGATGGTCTTTGTAGAATTGATTAAGCTGAGAAGTGAAATACTTCATCTTAGCATTCATAGGGTCTTCTAGATTAGACCATTCCAACTGCTCTTCAGATCTCCATTCTAGGAATTGGCCGTATTCGCTACCCATGAAGAGCAATTTCTTACCAGGGTGACAAATTTGGTAAGTGTAGAGATTGCGTAAGCCTGCGAATTGATTGTAACGATCTCCCCACATCTTATGCATCATACTCTTCTTACCGTGAACCACTTCATCGTGCGAGAATGGTAGGAGATAGTTTTCATTGAAAACATACATAAAGCTGAAAGTCACCAAATTAAAGTCATACTTACGGTAAATAGGGTCTTCTTCGTAGAATCGGAGGATATCATTCATCCAGCCCATATTCCACTTGTAGTCAAATCCTAGACCACCAAGCTCTTTCATTCCCGTAATCTTGGTTGCTGACGAACTTTCTTCCGCAATCATCATCACATCTGGATGTGCTAGTTTAATGACATCATTCAAGCGTTGAAGGAAATAATATCCTTCATAGTTGAGATTTCCACCATCTTTATTAGGTGTCCATGGAGCATCATCGTAGTCAAGATAGAGCATGTTACTAACTGCATCCACTCGAATACCATCTAGATGGTAAAAGTCAATCCAAAACTTAATGCTAGAAATCAAGAAAGACTGGACTTCATTCTTTCCAAGGTCAAAATTGAGAGCGCCCCAACCGTAGTTATGAGCTTTATTATGGTCTTGATATTCAAAAGTTGGTGTCCCATCATAATAAGCTAAGGCATCATCATTAATGGTAAAATGACCAGGTACCCAGTCCACAATAACCCCAATATTGTTTAAGTGACATTCCTCAACAAAATCTTGAAACTCTTCAGGGCGACCATAGGCATGTTCTAAAGCAAAGTACCCCATAAGCTGGTAACCCCAACTCAAACCTAGTGGGTGGGACATCAAGGGCATAAACTCAATATGAGTATAATTCATCTCAACTAGGTAAGGAATGAGTTCATCTTTCAATTGAGCAAAACTATAAGGACTTCCATCTGGATTTCTCTTCCACGATCCAGCATGAACTTCGTAGATATTGACAGGACGTTCAAAGAAAGTCCAACGTTTTCTGCGAGCTAACCAAAGCCCATCCTTCCATTTCTTTTCTGGAATCTCTGTTAAAATAGCTCCAGTACCCGGACGTGCCTCATACCGTACAGCCAAAGGATCAATCTTCATCAACTGATGACCATTTGCACGTGTGATATGGTACTTGTAAATTTGGCCTTCATGAGCAAGGCTGGTAAAGACTTCCCAGACACCAAATTCATTTCGTTCCATTGGAATTTGATTTTCTACCCAATTGGTAAAATCCCCCACCAAGTGGACAGCCTGAGCGTTGGGAGCCCACACACGAAATGTATAACCGTACTCTCCATTTAGTTCTTCTCTATGTGCTCCTAAATAATGCTGAAGATGAAAATTTTCTCCTGTCATAAAGGTGCGCAAAGCTTCTCTTTTATCCATAATACCTCCCCTTTTCTGTAAGCGTTTTCTATAGATTTATTATACTACCTTTTTATGGAAGATTCAAGTAAATTACCATATTTGGTAAAAATTCTTTTGAAAATCTTCAAAAAATGAACTTATCCATTCACTTATAAATCAAGGAATGACAGATAGTTTGTGAAAACGTCCTCTTTTTGATTACTATCATATCACAAAGTTCGTATTTTATCCAAATGTAGCATTGTTTTTATGTGAAAAATAAAACCAGGAAAACAATTTCCTGATTTTACATTTTATTTCATATCAAAAACAATGGATTTGACATTTGTCATCGCTTCAATGCTATATTTAATTCCTTGAACACCAGCACCAGAGCCTTTGACACCAAGGAATGGGAAATTATCTGGACCGCGCTGGGTTTTATTATTAATATGGACTGTTCCCACTTCAAGTTTTTCAGCGATTTCAAAGGCCTTTTTGAAATCATTTGTAAAGACTGAGGATTGAAGGCCGAATTCAGATTCGTTGGCAAAGGCAATTGCTTCTTCTACATTAGCCACACGAATAATTGGTAAAACAGGACCAAATGGCTCTTCCCATGCTACTTTCATATCTTTTGTAACTTGGTCAAAAAGCACTGGCCAGAGAAGATTGCCTTCACGTTTGATTGGTGTAAGAACCTGAGCACCTTTTTCTTGCGCATCCTCAATCAAGCCCCAAATGAAGTCGGCTGAAGCATTGTCAATAACAGGTGTAATATCAGCATTGTCAAATGGATCACCAACTGTTAATTTAGAAACTTCTTCCTGAAGCAAAGTAGCTAATTTATCTGCTACACTTTCGAGAACAATGACACGTTTAATGGCCGTGCAACGTTGGCCTGAGTAGCTAAAGGCTCCTGCAACGATTTGCTTGGCAGCGTGTTTCAAATCTGCATCTTCCAGTACAAGGGCCGCATCTTTCCCACCAAGCTCCAGCATGATAGGACGCATACCAGCTAAACGACCAATACGTTCTCCGATAGGAGTTGATCCTGTAAAGTTGATAAAGTTGACTTCTTTGTGCTCAATGATGTAATCCCCAATTTCTGAACCACGTCCCGTAATGGTATTGAAAACACCTGCTGGGATTCCTGCTTCTTCAAAGGCTTTAGCCAACAAGAGCCCAGAAATAGAGCCTTGTGTTGGTGGCTTAAACATAACCACATTCCCTGCAATTAAGGCCGGAGCAATCTTAGATCCAGAAAGGTTAACTGGATAGTTAAATGGCGCGATAGCCAAGACAACTCCAACTGGCTCACGACGGACAACAGCCAGTTTGTTTTTACTTGCTGCCTCAAAACCGCCACCTTCCATCGCTTGTCCAGTGATACGGAGACCCTCTTCAGCAGCATAGCGAATCAAGTCTGCGGTACGCACTACTTCTCCAATGGCTGCTTTAATCCCTTTAGCAACCTCTTTGGCAAGAATTGTACCAATTTTTTCTTTATCACGTTCCAAAATAGTTGCTGTCTTATGCAAATAAGACGCACGTTCAACTGGTGCTAAAGCCCGCCATGCAGGGAGGGCTGCACGCGCAGCTTTCATAGCCTCATCTACTTCAGCCTGACTCATAGCTGGAACTGTACCTAATTCTTCTTGATTGATTGGTGAATAAATCGTAATTTCTTTTTCAGATGATTTCCATTCTCCATTTACTAAATTCTGATATCTTGTCAAATTCTCGTCCTCCTGAAAATGATTAAGATATATTTTACCAAATTTTCAGAAAATTACAACCCTTTTTACAATATTTTTGAGATTATTTTCACAATCTTGATTTTTCAAACTATTTGAACTCTCTTGTTAAGCAGTAATACTCAATGAAAATCAAAGAGCAAACTAGGAAACTAGCCGTAGGTTGCTCAAAGCACTGCTTTGAGGTTGCAGATAGAGCCGACATGGTTTGAAGAGATTTTCAAAGAGTATAAGTACAAAAAGAAAAGGCTTAGACGAACTAAACCTTTTTCTTGCTATACTATCTTTCATTAAGTTTTATAATTTCTAGTATCAAAATATCCTAGAAATTATACGACACACATGATAACTTTTAATTTCTTCTACAAGACTTTATAGACGCTGGCACTAACACCGCCAACCATGTCTTTATCATCTAAATGGCTATTGGTCACCAAGAGTTCTAGATTTCCAGCATTTTCAAACTGGAAGGGCTTCCCTTTAGCATTAAAGACTACCAATAGGTGATCCTCTCCATGAATCTCATAGACAATCCAACCGCTATGTTCGTGAGCGGAATGAACAAAAACATGATGGTAAATCTCATCATAAGTAGGGTAAGAAAAGGCACAGGTTTCTGTCTTCAATCGAATCATTTGACGGATAAACTCAATACTATCTTGACGCTCGTTGATCAAGTCCCAGTTCACTTGGTTCACACTGTCTGGAGCGTTATAGCTATTCATAGCACGCTCTCTATCATCATGAGTCAACTCACCATTTTCACCAGTCGCAACTAGTTTGGTACGACCAAATTCTTGACCGATTTCCATAAATGCCATTCCCTGCATGAGCAGATTCATGGCTGTGGCTGTCTCAACCTTGCGCATGATTTGTTCTGAACTTTGGTCTGGATGAAGGGTCGCCAATAAATCGTGAAGATTGTAATTGTCATGGGCTTCCACATAGTTGAGTACTTGATTTGGATGTGTATAGGTTCCTAGTTCACGGCTACCTAGAATTGCTTTGGCAAGAATGGGCTCTGTCGCAGCACCACTGACAAAACCTGATTTGATAGCACCGTAGACTTCTCCCCCTTTGACAGCATCGCGCTGATTGTCATTAAAGAAACCGATATTTGGCATCTGGTAGGCATTGTCCTTCTTAGCCTTATCATAAGGAGCAAGACCTGTTCCCATATCCCATCCTTCTCCATAGAGGATAATGTTGGGGTCGATTTCATCCAAGCTCTGACGAATCATCTGCATGGTCTTGACATCATGAATCCCCATCAAGTCAAAACGGAAGCCGTCAATATTGTATTCCTGCACCCAGTATAGAAGAGAATCAATCATATACTTGCGGAACATTTCGTGTTCACTGGCAGTTTCATTTCCAACACCCGTTCCATTCTGGAAGGTACCATCTGGATTCATACGATAATAGTAATCAGGGACAGTTGTTTGGAAAGGTGCATCAACAACTGAGAAGGTATGATTATAGACTACATCCATAATAACACCAATACCCGCATCGTGATAGGCTTGAACCATGGTCTTCAAATCACGAATAACCTGAGCTGGATCATCTGGGTTTGTTGAAAGGCTGGTTTCTGGTGCGTTATAGTTTTGTGGGTCATAACCCCAGTTGTAGGTTACATTCCCATCCGTATCATATTCTTTATGACGGTCTGCAATTGGTTGCAACTGAACATAATTGTAGCCTATCTTCTTGATGTAATCAAAAGCAGTTGCTTGGCCATACTGGTTAACCGTCCCAGTCTGAGCCGCACCTAAGAAAGTTCCTCGAAGATGTTCATCCACACCTGAGGTCGGTGATTTAGTCAAATCACGAATATGCATTTCACAGATGACTGCCTTACATGGATTTGTCAAACGCCAAGTAGCATCAGAACCATGCTTAACCTCAAAGTTTGCAACTTGCTTTTCCTCATGACTCAAAATAGCTGAACGTTTGCCATCAGGACTGGTCGCGATAGTGTATGGGTCGCGTGTCAGTGTTTGGTGATGAGGGAATTGGACTTGATACTGATAAGCCTTACCAGTCAAATCTTCCTCAACATCCAAACTCCAGACACCAATAGTATTGTCTTTATGGTTATAAGAGTAGCTATTACCTCTTTCCATATCAAAAGTCTTCCAAACAGGTGCATTGTTAGCAGCTGATTCATAAACAACAACCTGCACTTCTGTCGCTGTAGGAGCCCAGAGGGCAAAATGAGCCTGATTGTCCTCTACACGGCAACCTAATTCACCCTGGTAACCCCAATGGTGGTCAAAACTAGCGCTATTGATAGCCTTGTCAAAGGCAAAAGGATTTTGATTTTTATAGAAAGGACTGGCAATAGCAGGATTTTCAGAATAATAAATTCTGTCATCACCTTCCAAAATCCAGACCTCTGTTAAAAGAGGATAGTGATTAAAACGGATAGCATACTCTTTACTAGTTTGGCCAGTATGAACCACAAAATTCAAGCTTTCTAAGGGATGAACACTTAGGTGTTCAAAACTAAATAAAGCACCAAAATAATCCTCTTTATAAGTCAGTAAATCAATTCGTTGATCCTTACTCTTTACAAAAGAGCAAGTGTCGTATTCACCATTCTTGCGATGGTAATGAATGCGCATAGGGTAGTTATACATTGTTTATTTTTCCTTTTTACTTATAAATTTATTTCTATTTTCACTAATAAATTCTTGACCAATCTCGTCTCGATTGACAAAAAATTCGATGTGATGATGGCAGACTTGAAGTTCAACTGGGGTATCTCCACCATATTCTCCATCTAGGTTCAGCATAAATGGTTCTTGGTCATCTAAAACTTCTAAACGTAGTTTGCTCGTTTTGAGGTATTCGATATTGACATCTGAGACATGCTGACCTCCATTAATGGCCTGTATCAATAAGCCCAACATATCAAATAGCTTGTCTGTCTTGACCAAAATCAGAGTAAAATTGCCATCGTCTAACTTGGTATCAGGCGCTAACTGCTCAAACCCTCCAATGGAATTGGTCAAGGCAACAAAAATCAAGGACACCTCTCCTTCAAAGACCCCCTGATCATGTGTGATTCTCACTGGACGAACCTTGGTCTTAGGAAACATTTCAATACCTTTAGCAACATAGGCAAAATAACCCAGACGCGTCTTGACTTCACTTGGAACACTATAAGTCAATTCAGTCAGAGTACCTGCAGCGGCAATATTAATAAAATATTTGTCGCCAAAAGCTCGTCCAATATCCATATGAATGGTCTCATTTTTAGCAATAATCTGAGCAGCCGCAACAGGATCCCCCATTGGAATTTTTAGGGCACGCGCATAATCATTAGTCGTCCCTGTTGGGATGATGGCAAGCCGAGGCCTCTTGTCGAGCGAGGCAACCCCATTGACCACTTCATTAATTGTTCCATCACCACCTGCAGCAATAATCAAATCAAAACCAGCTTTGGCTGCTCTCTCAGCTTCTTTTTGTGCTGAAAGAGGTTCTGGAGTCGTTTGAAAGGCACTGGTTTCATAGCCAATATCTTCCAAAACATCCAGCACTTCTGCTATATTTTTCTTGATAATTTCCTGCCCTGAGGTTGGGTTATAAATTAAACGCGCACGTTTTCTATCTTCTGTCATTGTTACAAACTTTCTAGCCAAGCTTCGTCTCGAACCTCAATACCAAGTTCTTGTGCCTTTTGAAGTTTACTTCCAGCATCTGCACCTGCAACAACAAGGTCGGTCTTTTTAGAAACACTGCCTGTTACTTTAGCTCCCAGACTTTCTAGTTTGGTTTTAGCTTCTGAGCGCTTGAGACGTTCCAATTTTCCTGTCAATACAACGGTCAAACCTGACAAGGCTGCATCCGCAACTACTGTCTGTCCTTTATAGTCCAGATTGACCCCAGCTTCTTTCAATTCTGTGAGGAGAATCTCAGAGCCCTCTGTCGCAAAATAAGTCTGAAGACTCTTGGCAATCACACCACCCAGACTTTCAATACTAGCCACTTCATCTGGATCTGCCTGAGCCAGATTTTCAATCGAGTGAAAATGTTGAAGTAAAAGCTGACTGGCCTTACTGCCGACATGGCGAATGCCTAAACCAAACAAGAGCTTCTCGGCAGAATTTTCCTTAGATGCTTGGATGGCCTGATAAAGTTTAGCAGCTGACTTTTCCTTAACACCATCTAAAAGGAGAAAATCATCTTCTTTCAAGCGATAAATGTCCGCCACATCCTTAACCAGATTGGCAGCAAAGAGCTTTTCAACTACTGATGGACCAAGACCTGTAATATTCATGGCGTCTCGAGAAGCAAAGTGAATTAAGCCTTCCATGATTTGAGCAGGACAACGCGGATTGATACAACGGAGGGCCACTTCATCTTCAAAGTGCAACAAGTCAGAATCACAACTTGGGCAGTTTTTAGGGATATCTAGTTTCTCTTCAGAAATCCGTTTGGACTCTACCACACGCAAGACAGCAGGGATAATATCTCCAGCCTTATAGACGATAACCGTATCGTCCTTGCGGATATCTTTTTCAGCAATATAATCTACATTGTGCAAAGTCGCACGGCTAACAGTTGTACCAGCAAGCTGAACGGGAGTCAGATTAGCAGTTGGGGTCACAACGCCCGTACGGCCTACTGTCCAATCAACTGAAAGTAGTTGGGCTTCTTTTTCCTCAGCAGGGAACTTATAGGCTACTGCCCACTTTGGTGCTTTAACGGTAAAACCAAGTTCTTCTTGACCTGCTAGGTCATTGACCTTGATCACCACCCCATCGATATCATAAGGCAGATTCTCTCGTTCCTCTCCTACTTCTTGAATAAAATTCCAAATCTCATCCATACTTTCAGCCAGAATTCGCTTAGGATTGACTACAAAACCAAGTTGTTCAAGATGCTTCAAAACCTTTTCTTGACTATCACGAGTTGAAGGGCTAGCTTCTTGATAAAGGAATGTCGCAAGGTTACGCTTGGCAACTACTGCTGTATCCAGCTGTCGCAGGGTTCCTGCCGCCGCATTACGAGGATTAGCAAATTCAGGCTCTCCATTTTCTTGGCGAGCTTGATTAACCTGGTCAAAGGAAGCGCGTGGCATGTAACATTCCCCACGAACTGTGATATCTAGTTCTTCTGGTAAAGTCAAAGGAATGTCCTTAACACGCTTGAGGTTTTCCGTGATATTTTCACCAATAGAACCATCTCCACGCGTTGCACCTGCAACTAAAATCCCCTTTTCATAAGTCAGCGAGATAGACAAGCCATCAATTTTCAGCTCACAAATATAGGTCGGATGGGGCACTTCCTTACGAACACGCGCATCAAAAGCTTCAAGCTCCTCACGTGAAAAAGCATCCTGCAAACTATAAAGAGGATACTGATGACTGTATTTTTCAAAACCATCTAAAACCTTGCCACCAACACGATGGGTCGGACTGTCTGCTAATACTTGATCTGGATAGGCAGCCTCCAACTCAACCAACTCACGGTAAAGGCGGTCATACTCACTATCTGAAACCGACGGATTATCGCTGGTATAGTACTCGTTCGCATAGCGATTGAGCAAGGCAACTAACTCATTCATTCTTTTATTCATAAAACCATTTTACCATAAAACAAGCCCTCCTCACAAACGAGAAGGGCGGAAAAAAACACTTAGATTGGAATTATTTTTGAAGTCCAAGCAGACTTATATCTCTTTTTTAAAATGAGTTCGTACATAGCCTAGAGCTAAGAAAGATAAAGCAACAACTCCAAGTCCTATAATCAAGAAAGAATAAATATGGACACTTGGAAGCCAGGTCATTAAACCTGTTGCAATTGGCATAAAAAGTATAGCTAAGGTAAAAATCGAACTAAGGACTCTACCCAAATATTCACTTTCAACCTTAGTTTGTACCTGAGTAAAAAAGTGAATATTGAACATCGTCATAAATAGTTCACAAATGAAATTCCCTGAAAAGGCAAGGTAGGATGGGAGGTTGAATCCCATTATCATCACTCCAAGTCCAGTCAGAGCCAATAAAAATAAAAGCATTTCCATACTAGCTTTAATCTTACTAGCTAGCAAAGCCCCAACAATAGATCCGATAGCTCCCATTGTCAAAATAGTGGCATAGGCACCTTGAACTCCATAAAGCTGATTTGAAAAAGGAAGAAGATAATTAAAGGCTGCGAAGAAAAAATTGACACTTGAAGCCATGACTAACAAAAAGAAGATTTCCTTTTGCTTCACAATATAGTGAACTCCCTCCTTGATATCAGAAAAAATAACTCTGAATGTAAGTTTCTTTTCACCCAAAGTCTTCTCTTCTTTCTTTGGAAGCAAGGCTACCAAACCAAAAGCGAGAAAAAAACTAAGGGCATCTAATACCAAGGTAATGCGAAGACTTGCGAATTGTAAAACCAGAAAAGAGAGTACAGGGGAACTCACACTGACAACCTGCAAGACCAACTCCAAACGAGAATTGTAGAGGACCAGTTCATCCTTCTCTACCAATTCTGTGATAATAGCTTTATTGGCAGGCCGAGAAAAGGCAAAAGCAATAGCCTGCACAATATTAGCAACAATCAAAGCCCCAATCATCCAGCTGTCATTCCTTATGAACGAAATAGCTAAACAAAGAATCCCACAAATAAGGTCTGTCGTCATTAAAATCTTGCGGCGAGAAAAACGGTCTGAAATAACTCCACCAAAAGGATTGACTAGAATAGAAGTGACGAGTTCAGAAATCTGATACATTCCTAAAACTGTCTGTCCGATAGTTCCCATGGAAGCCAACCAGACACTATTTCCATAATCATAGAGCATATTCCCTATCTTGTTAACAGCTCCACGGCTAATCAACTGTACTGCATAGCGATTCATATAAAAACTCCTCTCAAATTTTGAAACTATAGTATCAAAACCGAAAGGAGCTTTTTATTTTTTCCCTTATTTGGGAAAATTAATCTTTGACAAATTTTTCGTAATGTTCTTGATAGTAGGCTACTTGCTCTGGAAGACCTAACACATCAAAAATATGCATGGCCTCTTGCATCTGCTTACAACCTTCTTTACACTGTCCTTTTTGGTACAAGGCAAAGCCTTTTAGATAATGGAAAACATTACGCTCATAAAGCTTAATACCTTTGCCAATAATCTTCTCTGTATAAGCCTCGAAATAGCTAGCATTATCAAAAGCAAGATGCTCTAAACAATGCTGGTAACAATTAAGAGCCAAAATCAACACTAATCTCTTATGACGACCAATCTCTTGGTAAAATTCTTCCCTCTCCATAACTTCTCTACCAATCCGAGTGACATAGTCTACATCGTAGAAACTATAGAGGTTACCAAACAGAATCAACTCATACATGGTCCATTCTTCTGTTTTGAAGAGATAATCTGCTACCTTATTCAAATCATCCTGCTTCATATCATAACTAGAATCTCTTTGACAAATCAGACCTTGCAACAAAATCCAGTTCAGCTCAAAATAAAGGGGAGTCGTCGAACTCTTAGCCTTTTCAAGTTGTTCTCTTTGAAGCTTTTGAAAACCTGCAATATCATTTGAATAGTAAAGAGGCACAATTTGTCCCATCATGGCAACATGTTCATGATTATGAAAATTCCTTGCCTTATCCATGAAATTTTCGATTGTTACATGAATGTTATCCAAAAGCTCACAGAAACGGGAGACTGCTAGGTCAGACTCCCCAAGCTCAAAGCGAGATAATTGAGAGGTAGAGCAAGACTCTCCTGCCGCCTCTTTTAAGGAATAATTGCCACTTGTCCGAAATTCACGAAATACTTTTCCAAGATGTTCCATCTTTACACCTGCTCTGACAATTCTTCCCACTCAAGCATAGCTTCTTCCTGACGGTGGCTGATTTTGTCCAGTTCAGCCTGCAATTCCATCAGTTTTTCGGCATCGTTGGTTTCCAACATTTGTTCAGAAATGGCTTGACTTTGACTTTCTAACTCTTCGATTTCAGCTTCTAGATTTTCGATTTGTCGCATGAGTTTGCGAACTTCTTTTTGACTTTCTTTCTGTGCCTGATAATCATTGACTGGACTTGCTTCTTTTGCTTGATTGCTGGTTGAATCTTCCTCTATCTGACTGACTTCCATTTCAGCCTTTTTATCGACATAATAGTCGTAATCTCCAAGATAGAGAATCGAACCATTTTCAGATAATTCTAAAACATGAGTTGCCACACGATTGATAAAGTAACGGTCGTGGCTGACAAAGAGTAAGGTTCCATCAAAGTCAATCAAGGTATTTTCCAACACTTCCTTGCTATCAATATCCAAGTGGTTGGTCGGCTCGTCAAGGATCAGAAAGTTGTTGTTTTCCATAGACAATTTAGCCAAAAGCAAACGAGCTTTCTCGCCTCCAGACAGCATGCCGACTGATTTTTTAACATCATCTCCTGAGAAAAGGAAAGCGCCAAGACGGTTACGAATTTCAACTTCTGGTGTCAGTTTAAAATCATTCCAGAGTTCATCTAATACAGTATTACTTGGTGTCAGCTTACTTTGGGTTTGGTCATAGTAACCAACCTCAACATTAGCGCCAAATCGCTTCTCTCCCTTGATAAAAGGAATCTGGTCCACAATAGACTTGATAAAGGTTGATTTTCCAATACCATTGGGACCAACGATAGCGACAGCATTCATCTTACGAAGGTCTAAGTTGATGGGCTCTGACAATATTTCCCCATCGTAGCCAATAGCTGCATTTTCAACAGTCAAAACGACATTGCCCGACGTTTTTTCAGACTGGAAGGTCATGTTGGCTGACTTCTTACCAGCTTCAGGCTTGTCCAAACGCTCCATTTTTTCCAGTTGTTTACGGCGAGATTGGGCACGTTTGGTCGTTGAAGCACGGACTAAATTGCGATTAACAAAATCTTCCAGAGCAGCGATTTCCTTCTGTTGCTTTTCATAGTTTTTTGCCTCAGTAGCTAGTTTTTGCTCCTTCAGCTCGACAAAACGAGAGTAGTTACCCACATAACGATCCAAGGAATGCTTGGTCAAATCCAGTGTAATCGTCGCAACCTTGTCCAAGAAATAACGGTCGTGGCTGACAATAATGAGGGCACCGTTATAGTTTACCAAGTAATTCTCTAGCCAGGCTATAGTTTCAATATCTAAGTGGTTAGTTGGCTCGTCCAAGACCAAGAGATTTGGCTTTTCAAGAAGCATTTTAGCAAGTGCCAAACGAGTATTTTGACCACCAGAAAGCTCGGCAATTTTCATCTGCCACATAGACTCGTCAAACTTGAAACCATTCAAGATAGCTCGAATATCAGCTTCATAGGTAAAGCCACCTGCTTGACGAAAATTCTCAGATAAGCGATCGTAATCTGACATCAGTTTATCCAAGTCCTCACCAGTCTTTTCACCCATCTCCAACTCCATCTGACGAAGTTGTTTCTCCGTCCGACGTAAGTCATCAAAGACATGAAGCATCTCATCGTAGATGGTATTTTCAGACTCAAAACGGCTATCTTGGGCTAGGTAAGACAGAGAAATATCTTTTTTCTTATTGATTTCTCCACTAGTTGGCTCCTCTTCTCCAACCAAAATCTTCAAAAGAGTAGACTTACCCGCCCCGTTTTTCCCAACGAGGGCAATCCGATCTCGTTCATCAACCTGCAGGTTGATATTATCAAAAAGAACCTCTCCTGCAAAAGAACGTTCAATTTTATTAGCTTGTAAAATAATCATACAAGTAGTATAGCATGTTTCCCTAAGGCATTCAAGATAATGGTAAGTATTAACCCAAATATCCTAGAAAAATCGGCTCTGCTTATTCTCGGTATTCAAAAATATTTGGATTAGAAACTCTATTTATTTTGCAAGATAGCTGATAAAACATTTTTACTCGTTTACAATAGCGCCTCAAACTCAGCCACAGTCATACCCAACTGTTGACTGGCAACCTCAGATGGCAGCAGACCTTGACGGACTAGATTTGCTAACATCGCGAAACCACCTTCAACTTTCCCACGCTCTAGACCTTGTTCAATACCTTCTGCTCGTCCTCGTTCCAGTCCTTGTTCAATCCCTTCTGCTCTAGCTGTTTCCAAGGCATAGTCCTGTGCTAACAAAGCTTGTTCTTCACGTCTGCGCTGTTCACTAAACATTTTCCTGTCCTCCTCGGACCAGCTTTTGTAGTCCAGCAGTTGGTCTGCTTGGCTGATGGCTCGTTCAGGTTGCTGGGTAAAGGGTTTGTTCCCAAAAAACTCCAACCACGGTTTGCGAATACTATCTTTGCTGGTTTCTCTATATTTTTTTAATTCCAAGAATGCCATCTTGACCAGATGATTTTCCTGACCATTGTTGATAATGGTTAAAACCTCACCTGTCGTATCCTCGCGCATACTAAAACTGTGGAAAGCTAGATCATCTTGGAAATAATTACTATCCACAATAGCTATTGCGTAAACAGGTGCGATGTGTTTGTAGCTCTGGTGAGTATTACCTTCCTGCTGGCGAATTTTTTCAAGATTTTGATTGACCTGACTACATAGATAAGCCCACAAACGATTAATGAAAAAATTCTGATGATGAACTTGTATTTCGATAATAACTTGAGTGCCATTATCCAACTCCGCCAAGACGTCTATACTGGTATAGAAATCCTGAGCCGAGTAAGGCGTAGAAGGCAAGACGTGAATGTTACTTCCCTCCAAAATGGTCACATTTTTGGCTGGCAAGTCCAGCATATCGCGAATAAATTGACAAGTGATTTCTGGATTGCTAAAAATCTTCTTAGCTACCAAATCATTGGTCGGGCTGATGCCCGGATGTCTTAAAGTCATCCTTTTCCTCCTTCTATTATACCATATTTTTAAATCTAATTTTGATAGATTCGATGGTTCTATCTATTTATTCGGAAAAGAAAGGAGAAAGTTCTAACTTTCCTAACAAAAAAGATAGCCAATCTCTTTTACATCAAGAAATTTAGCTATCCTTTTTAGTTGTTTTCATATCGTGTTATAGTTACAGATTTCTCACTTATGTCTTTCTAACAAGGCCTCAAACTCAGCCACAGTCATACCCAACTGCTGACTGGCAACCTCAGATGGCAACAGACCTTGACGGACTAGATTTGCTAACATCGCGAAACCACCTTCAACTTTCCCACGCTCTAGACCTTGTTCAATACCTTCTGCTCTAGCTGTTTCCAAGGCATAGTCCTGTGCTAACAAGGCTTGTTCTTCACGTCTGCGTTGTTCACTAAACATTTTCCTGTCCTCCTCGGACCAGCTTTTATAGTCCAGCAGTTGATCTGCTTGACTGATGGCTCGCTCGGGGCGCTGGGTAAAGGGTTTATTCCCGAAAAACTCTAACCATGGCTTGCGAACCTTATCTTTGCTGGTTTCTCTGTATTTTTTCAGTTCCAAGAATGCCATCTTGACTAGATGGTTTTCCTGACCATTGTTGATAATGGTTAAGACCTCACCTGTCGTGTCCTCTCGCATGCTAAAGCTATGGAAAGCCAAATCATCTGAGAAATAATTACTATCTACAATAGCGATAGCGTATACTGGTGCGATATGCTTGTAACTCTGGTGGGTATCACCTTCTCGCTGGCGAATTTTCTCTAGGTTTTGATTGACCTGGCTGCACAAATAAGCCCACAGGCGATTGATGAAAAAATTCTGATGATGTACCTGTATTTCGATAATAACTTGAGTTCCATTGTCCAACTCCGCCAAGACGTCTATACTGGTATAGAAATCCTGAGCCGAGTAAGGCAGGGAAGGCAAGACATGAATATTGCTCCCCTCCAAAATGGTCACATTTTTTGCTGGTAAATCCAGCATATCGCGAATAAATTGACAAGTGATTTCTGGATTGCTGAAAATTTTCTTAGCAACCAAGTCATTAGTTGGGCTGATGCCCGGATGACGTACAGTCATGTTTGCTCTCCTTTCATTATAGCACATTTTTTAATCTAATTTACTAGATTTGATGCTTCTATCTATTTATTCGGAAAAAGAGTAGAAAAAATAAAAGAAATCTCAAACTTTATAGCAAAATGAAATAAACTCTGAACAAATAGGATAGTAAAGTCGAATCAATTTCTAGCAATGTTTTATAAGTTATAATGTTCTATTCTGAATTTAAGATAACATATAATTTAAAGAGACTGGGCAAAAACTCAACTTCCGGAGAAAATGAAGTAAATTTTCCCACAACAAAACGCATAGTCTCAAGTTTTCAATACTGATACTATGCGTTTTTCTGATTTGAGAGGCTTTTTTCTCAGCCTCTTCTTAATCTTAGCTTTTCTCAACCTGCTACAGTTGATAAAGAGCTTTATTTTTCATCTTCCTTCTTCTTGAAGAAGCCTAGTCCTAGACCAGCCAACAAGGTCATGATACCAGCGCTAGCTAAGCTAGCATTCGCTTCTGTACCTGTGTTTGGCAACTCTGCTTTATCAGATGTTTTGGTAGATGTTGCACTGTCTACTGTCTTTTCTGATGTAGCTGTAGCCACTGCCTCACCTTTTTGTTCTGAAACTTTAGATGGTGCTGGGCTTGGAGTTTGGTCTTTTGGAGCAGGAGTTTGAGCTTGCTTGGTTCTAAACACATGGACTGTCAAGTCATCTCCCTCACGATGACTCTCAACAAATTCATAGCCTGGAATCTCACCTGCTTCTTGCTTATCAACTGATGGAACTTTCAAGTCTTTTCCATTTTCATCGCGCCATACTGTACGAACCGCTGGAGTTTCAGCTTTGTTTGGTTTTTCTGGCGTTGAAGTTGATGGCGAACTTGGTGAAGTTGGCGTTCCTTCAAGATAGATATGAATAATTTTATCTCCTTCAAGAATGCTTTCTAACCAAACATAACCATCAAATTTTTCTTTTTCATGAACACCTTTTTCAAGAGGTTTCAATACTTTTCTATTTACGTCAATCCATTCCGTAGTTCCAACAAATTCTTCTAAGTCAAGGATATTCGGCATAACTCTAACAATCTTACTTTGTTTGTTCTTATGTTTTGTTTGTGTATCTACCCATGTCTTCGGTTGAACTTGCTTACTTGGAATATAAACAAGACCATCTGTCGGATTAATTGTAACTCCATCTGGAGCTTTTTCAATCTTCCACTTACCATCTTCATCTTTCTTCGTCACGATTGTTTCTTTTTCAGTACTATTTCGTTTCGTAAAGGTGATAGATAAAGTATCCGCATCTTTAGTTGGCACTCCAACTTCTACAGTATTTCCTCCTGGACGTTCTACAATTCTTGGTGTTGGTGGAAGAACATTTAGTGCATCTTCTGGTTTCACTGGTGTTCCATCAGGTTTTGTTGGTTCACCTGGTTGAACTGGTTGAACTGGTTGCGTTGGTGTTCCATAAGGAGTGGTTGGTTGTCCTGGTTTTGGTTGTGGAGTCTCCGGTGTTTCTCCTGGTTTTCCAGGTTGTGGAGTCTCTGGTGTTTCTCCTGGTTTCGGTTGTGGAGTCTCTGGTGTTTCTCCTGGTTTTGGTTGTGGAGTCTCCGGTGTTTCTCCTGGTTTCGGTTGTGGAGTCTCTGGTGTTTCTCCTGGTTTTGGTTGTGGAGTCTCTGGTGTTTCTCCTGGTTTCGGTTGTGGAGTCTCTGGTGTTTCTCCTGGTTTCGGTTGTGGAGTCTCTGGTGTTTCTCCCGGTTTCGGTTGTGGAGTCTCCGATGTTTCTCCTGGTTTCGGTTGAGTACCACGTTTTACAACTTTAGTTACTGGATTTGTAGTAGTTGTTTTTGGTTCATTTGCAGTCACTTCACCTGTTGT